>NZ_CAKAKC010000002.1:0-81883 GCF_916618735.1 Escherichia sp. Marseille-Q3837
AACCAATCACGGCAAGCTCAGCGGCGAAATACTGTACCGGTTGGTGGGGCAAGGCAAGAAGCTGTTCCGCTGGCGGCTACCCGAAGGTAATCCCTATCTGAGGACGGAGACCAGAAACACGTATACATCGCGCTTTACAGAAGTGGCAATGGCGTTCGCCAGCATTTAAATGGAGAGCCGGATGCGCTGAAAGGTGCACGTCCGGTTCGGGGAGGAGAGGCAGGGAAATAGTCCGACTACGCCCTGCCTCTTACTCTACTCTGGACGGGTAAGCGCTGGGCGTACCTCGCCGTTGTTCTCGACCTGTTCGCAAGAAAACCAGTGGGCTGGGCCATGTCGTTCTCGCCGGACAGCAGGCTTACCATGAAAGCACTGGAAATGGCATGGGAAACCCGTGGTAAGCCCGTCGGGGTGATGTTCCACAGCGATCAAGGCAGTCATTATACGAGCAGGCAGTTCCGGCAGTTACTGTGGAGATACCGGATCAGGCAGAGTATGAGTCGGCGTGGAAACTGCTGGGATAACAGCCCAATGGAGCGCTTCTTCAGGAGTCTGAAGAACGAATGGGTGCCGGCGACGGGCTATGTAAGCCTCAGCGATGCAGCTCACGCAATAACGGACTATATCGTTGGATATTACAGCGCATTAAGACCGCACGAATATAATGGTGGGTTACCACCAAACGAATCGGAAAATCGATACTGGAAAAAACTCTAACTCGGTGGCCAGTTTTTGTTGACCACTTCAGAGGGAAACGTTCAAAAGCAACCGCCGGGAAAATGAAGGCTGAAGGGCAGAAAAAAGGTTATCCGGACATGAGTCTCGATAAAGCATGCGGTATTTATCACGGCATGCGAATTGAGCTTAAAGAACCAAATGGTAAAGCCCCGACGAAAGAGCAGATCGCCTGGATGCGCAGGCTTAGAGAGGAAGGTTACTACGTCGTTCTTGCGTATGGTGCAGAACAAGCGATAACCGCCATCCTGGAATACATAAGCCTTAAAAAGGGTGAGGCTATTGAGCATGTATTGAACGGCGACAAGTGGTTGTATGCTGCTTAAAATAATAAATTAATTAGTGCATATGTGCTCTTTGATATAGCGCACATTAACATCGGGAGAATAATCGTGTCATTCAAGGCTAATTATGAATCGCTGGCATCGATCATGCCGCGTAATGAACAGGAAGCAGATGCTGTAGTGGACCCGGTAATCGCTGAAATGAATGCTCGCCTGGAGGCTGAATTTGCAGCTGAGAATGAACATACCACCCAGGGCGACTAGGACTGTTTTTTTTGTCGGTAGCGGTCCGTCACTCACTCGTGAGGACTGTGCTGCTATAGAAAAAACTGGCTGTTCAATCATCGCGGTTAACAATTCCTGGCAGATGTTCGATGACATTTATGCCTTATACGCCGGTGATTTGTCATGGTGGAAGCAATACGGATCCACCATACCGGGAGGGAGATTCCGCAAAGTGACAGCCAACCTGGCGGCGGCGAAATCATTTTCGTTGGAGTACAGGCGATATTGTGGACCGGCGGAAGGGGTAAATAGCGGCGCGCAGGCTATCAGTCTGGCTGCTGAATCAGGGGCTGAAGTAGTGGTATTAGTCGGCTATGACTGTTCTCTGCAAAACGGCCTTCATTGGCATGGCGCGCACCCTCAAGCCCTACGGAATCCAACGCAGGTGTCTATTTCAAAATGGCAACAGCAGTTCCTGGATACCCGCAAAAAACACGCAGATTTACATATTTTGAATGCAAGTAGGAGCAGTGCAATTCAATGTTTCCCAAGAATAAATTTAGAGGCAGTGATCGCGTTATTATCGTCGGCAGTGGCCCAAGCGCCGCAAACTTTGTTGCGCCGCGCGGAGTGCCGATTATAGCGGTCAATGGGGCCATCGACTGGCTTAACCGCGCTTCTTATTTTTTCACCCTTGATCCATCGCCAGACAATATGCGGCGCGTTGGTCGTGGCCGCCGTCGCCGTGGTGTTTGTTATTGCATGGCACTACCCGATGTTAAAGAACGTGAAGTCAGAGATGGCGTTCTGTGCTTCCGTCGTGTGGCTGAGCGCGGCACGGAGCCAAAAAATACGAATTCTCCCGAGTGGTGGGCGTGGCGCTGGTCCGCACATTTCGGCCTTTGCGAAGATGAGAATGAAATTGCCAGCGGCAATAGTGCATATGGTGCTCTGAACCTGGCTTTCCATATCGGATTCAAACATGTCGCCCTGGTGGGCGTTGACGCTACACAAGAACCACGCGTTCACTCCGGCGGCACGCCAAAAAATCTAAGTCACCTGCCTTTGTTATTCCAGTCTGCGCGTGAACAGATTGACGTTGTTTCATGCGGGAAAATGGGAGGTATTCCGCAGATGACTCTTAAAGAATGGCTGAAGAATACATGATGGCACCCACAATTTATCACCGTATCGACGGTACCAAATACAGGAATGTCTGGGTTGTTGGTGATCTGCATGGTTGCTACACCAGACTGATGTCCGAACTCCATCGTGTGGATTTTGACCCGGCGCAGGATTTACTGATATCGGTCGGCGACCTTATCGATCGCGGTACTGAAAATGTCGAATGTCTGGAACTATTGCAGATGCCCTGGTTCAGGGCAGTGATGGGGAACCATGAGCGGCTGATGATTGATGCGTTAAGTCCAGATGGCAACGTGAATAACTGGCTAATGAATGGTGGACAATGGTTCTTCATGCTGGACACTGATCAGGAAATATTAGCCTGGGCGCTGGTGGAGCTGGTAAAGCGTCTGCCCTATATCATTGAGTTGAACACCGGGCAAGAAACTATCGTTATAGCCCATGCCGACTATCCGGATAATGAATACCAATTCGGTAAGGAGGTGCCGCTTTTCAACGTTGTCTGGGCGCGCGAGCGTATCAGTGATTCGATGGATGATATTGGTGGCGAAATTTCGGGCGCAGATCGTTTTATCTTTGGTCACACTCCGGTGAAAAGCCCGAAGACATTCTGGAATCAGCAGTATATCGACACTGGTGCCGTATTTTGCGGAAACCTGACATTGATGAAAGTGAAAGGTGATGGTGCAGCATGAAGATTGCTTTAGTTTTTCGCTCTGGTGGTGACTATAACGCTTCCGATGTGCAGTGGTTGGTTAATCAACTGCCAAAAGGCTATGAAATTATTTGCCTGACAGACCTGAAGCGTTTACATGTACCTGGCGTCAAAGTTGTCCCATTGATCAACCAGTGGCAAAAGTGCCGTGGCTGGTGGGCGAAAATAGAGTTGTTCCGACCGGATATAACAGATGATCTGTTCTATCTGGATTTGGACACAGTTATTGCCGGTGATATACGCCCAATCCTTGAGAATCCACCAACCAGCTTCACCATGCTTAGGGATTTTTACCATCCACATTATCGTGGTAGCAGTGCCCTGTGGATACCAAATAGTGTAAAAGCGCATATCTGGAGTTCATTCTGGCAAGATCCGGAAGGTTGGATTTCTCGTTGTGTCACTACTGAGTGCTGGGGTGATCAGGGGTTCTTACGGAAGGTTATGGGCGATGATACACCAGCATTTCAGGATCTGTATCCAGGATGGTTTGTAAGTTACAAGGCCGATGTTGTGGAACCTGGTTCAAAATATGCGAGCGCGCGTTACTCCAGGGGGAATGGGGCATTACCAAAGGACTGCCGAATAATCTTTTTCCACGGCAAACCGCGACCTCGCGAAGTGTCAGAGGATTGGCTTCCCCTTATTAGCTCGTTTTTTGAGCGATAAATCAGAATAATATTGCTCTAATAATTCCATATTTTTAAAACGTGATGTACACTCATCATGTTTTTTATTAGAGCAATCCAAAAGGTGCACTATGTGGCCATTCCGACGGAAATATCACTACTGGCTGATCGCCTTTGTTACGCCGACCGGCGGTATCAGGCATGTCATCACCAGGTATCGCAACAAGAGACTCACCTTAGCCAGAATTTTACAGGCTGCCATAGGTGAGGGACTGGATACAAATTGCGTAGTCCTTCCTCCTTCATACTTAGGAAAAATGACCGAAGCACAAGCTAATACGGAACTTTGAAATGAGCACTTCAGCACAAAACCAATCAATCGAAAATGTATCTATCCCGGATGTCCTGAATGCCGGTATCCCGGCCATTATCCAGAACATCCGGGCCGCGCAACGCCGCGTTAGTTGTGATGACCTCACAGCACGTTTTTTTGATAATGCGGTTCAGTCAGCGGAGATGCTTCACGCACAGCTTATTGATGTTTATAACGCAGAAGCTGATAGCCATAACTCCCTGGTAGATGCAGCTGAAAATATGCAGTTGGATCTCGGTCTGAAGGGTAAAGAAATTGAAGAGCTTCAGCTGCAAATTGAACATTTGAAACGCCAGCAACAGGACGCGATCGACGATGCGACGCATGACGCCAACCAGCGTGCTGATAATGCCGAACGTATAAGCATTGAGCTGGAAACAAAACTCAATGAAATGACCGCGATGGTTGAACTGCGGAACTCACAGATTTCAACGCTAAAATCTCAATATAAAGAGATCATGAAACTTGATCCTTTTAACCTTGAGAAACGCCATAACAAAGCCAAAAGTGAGCGACAGGAACTGCGTAAGCAGGTCGCTGACCTTAACCAACAGCTCAAAAAGGCTATTAAAGATGCAAGCGAGGCGCGCGTGGCATTTGCTAATAAAAAAGCAGAGGTTACCGAGCTGGTTAATGAAAATGCTAAATTTGCGACGCTCAAGAAGGAAATGTATGGCATTACTGAGCGACGTTTCCCTGCAAGCAAACTTCATCCGACGTTAGGGCAAATCTCCTTCTTCCCGCGCCTCCTGGCTTATGGGATCTCATCGCCTAAAGAGTTCAATAACGAGCGTCCTTATATCGTTTCTAAGCTGGACTTTGCTTATCAGTTCTGCTGCGACATGGGCTATGCCATTGATATCCGAATCAACGAATGGTTGATGCCAAACTTCCAGCCGTTGGCAATTTTCCGCGAGTTCCAGCCGGAAGGTTGGGTAGAGTTCTTCCATGAATTGATCTGTAAAGAGATGGAAAGCCGCCGCCCGGAACTGGTCCGTCGAGTTGAGTGGGCGCAAGAGGTTATGTTGGCAGATGCAGAGCTGCCGTTCGAACCGGAATTCATTGATGATCTGGCAACTAAAGGGCTGCATACCCTGTTTGATGTGGTTACCCGCCGTCATGAGCAGTTGGTTGTCGAATTGGGTTTAGAGGAAACAGCGGCAAGAAGACTTCTTGATGTTTGCTATGCACTTAGCGATGCATGGGAAAAAGAGAACGGCGGCACTATTTACGTCCGCTAATAGTTACAGTGTCACTTTTAATGCTGGTGGAGTGCGCCCACCAGCATTTTTTTCGTCCAATGAGGAGGGCATTTGAGTATTTTCAATAAACACGCACACCAGGAACGTCCGTATATCGTCATAGTCGATATTGATGGAACAATATCAGAGGCAACTGAAGACAGACTGCATTTGCTTCCGCCACCAGGTAAAGGTGCATTAACAAAGGACTGGAACGAGTTTAATCTCGCCTGTGACACCGATACTCCTATCACTCCAGTTATTGATATGGTGCGCCAGTTATTTAACGTTTACACGGTCTGGTTTGTAACCGGGCGCTGTGAGATCGCAAGGGATAAAACACGAGCCTGGCTGCGGAAGTACGTAACAAACGGGGCTGAGCCTTTGCTATCTATGCGTCCTGCCACCGATGACAGAAATGACGGCCCAGCAAAGATTGATCTCCTTAAGAAAATTGGTATAAGTAAAATCGCGTTCGCGCTGGAAGATAAGATTGAAGTGGCGCGTGTTTTCAGGAGGCACGGCGTGCTTACGTTAATGGTCAGGGAGTATGAAAATGCGCTTCTTCATCAGCAATAATTGCTCAAATAAATATTGATTTTTAAAACAGAGAAAGTGAAAATAAAAACATGCCGCAAGGCGCGGCATGTATCCAATCAATCACAGGAGCTGAAAATATGAGCACGGCATTCAAAATCATTATGGCCGCGATCTATTTCTGGCTGTTCTTTATCACTTTTGGCAGCATTGTCGCGCATAGGTAAGGGGAGTATATTAGCCATTTGGAACCCCACGGTCTCTTGCGGGTTTAATTAAGAACCCGCAAGAAAAACACGAATTGGGCTATATTTTTCCGCCTACGCCTTTAAACTTCTCAATAAACGAGACGATTTTCTGGAAAACTGCCTGTTTTTTCGTTTTATATTGCGGATTCAACGGACTAAGTTTTGGTAATGTTTCGTTTAATTCTGTGCCATTTTCGGTGGCATATTCGCGTTTTAAAGACGTGCGAATATAGCGTTTTGCTGCATCTTCATTGAGATTTTCTTCTTTTATCAATGCTTCTGCTTCACGTTGCTGTTCGCGTTGAGCAAACGTAAAGAATGCGTCAATGATGCTGGCTTTGTCCGGTAAATCATCCAGGTTCGTTTGCTGAATAAAATCGACCACCAGGCCCTCTTTAGCACGGTTCCCTAGGCTTGAACGAATTAAGCGTTTGACCTCTTCGATCATTTCGCCCTTGCCTTTATTTTGTCTGTTGTGTTCGAAAATCAGTCCAAGGATATAATCCAGGTTTATTTCCTGAGACTTCAGCAAATCGACCTCAAAAACTACGTCATCCCAGTCAGTGGTTGATTTCTCTTTTTTCTCAGCTTCTTTCTCACGGCGCTGCCAGTCGCGAATATCGTTATAGGCAGAACGATAATCCTGAATCTTGCGATCAGCAGGGAGACGAATTGTTTGCAATTCAGCGAACTTTTCATCATCCACATAATGTTCTGCTTTGAATTTTTCTACCGCAACAGGATCGCTAAGATCGATTTGTTGCAGGGCTTTTAGCGTGGCAAATTCATCATAGTTTTGCAGGATGTTCTCGGCACGCAGGTATTCGCCAAACAGTTTAACGAAGTCTTTCTTCTCTTTTTCACTTTCAATACTGGTAGGGTCAGGGAACCGTTGTTCCAGTTCTGAAACTACTGTCATGAAGCCGCGTTTAGCTTCACCAGTAGTAGCATCAGTAAAGCCTTCCATATACTCTGCATAACTCTTTTCTAACACCACATTTTTGGTATTTTTATCACCAAACAGCGTTATGGCATCAATAGTTGAGCGTTCCAGATCCCGGAAAGTGACGATATTACCGAAGGTTTTAGTTGCATCATAAATACGGTTGGTGCGGGAAAATGCCTGCATCAGGCCGTGAAAACGCAAGTTTTTATCGACGAATAGCGTGTTCAATGTTGGAGCATCGAAGCCGGTTAAAAACATCCCCACGACAATTAGCAGATCGATATCCTGATTTTTAACCCGCTGGGCTAAATCACGATAGTAGTTCTGAAAACCGTTACTGTCGGTGCTAAAGTTAGTTTTAAAATGGCTGTTATATTCACGAATTGCAGCGTCCAGAAACTCTTTAGCACTGCTGTCCATTGCGCTGGTATCAAAAGTTTCATCGGAAATTTCACCAATGGCATTTTGTTCTTCATTGGCGGCAAAGGAGAAGATTGTCGCAATACGCAGCGGTTTATAGGTAGCCGATTTATTAGCGGCTTCTTCTTGTAACCGTTTAAACGTCGCATAATAGGCTTTCGCGGCATCCACGCTGCTCACTGCCAACATAGCATTAAAACCTTTTGAGCCAGGGAAGGTACGGTGAGTTTTCTGGCGGAAATTATTCAGAATATATTGCGTGATTTCCTGAATACGCATGGGATGAAGAAACGCCTGCTGATTTTCAGCCGCACTTAGTTTTTTCTCGTCAGTTTCTGTCTCTAAAGACTTAAACTGTGGCCGCACATCGTTGTAGTCCACTTTGAATTTGAGCACTTTTTCGTCACGAATCGCATCGGTAATTACATACGAATGCAATTCACGACCAAATACGCTGGCGGTTGTTTCTGAGCCTAAGGCGTTTTCCGGGAAAATAGGGGTGCCGGTAAAACCAAACTGATAATAGCGTTTGAATTTCTTCTTCAGGTTTTTCTGCGCTTCTCCAAACTGGCTGCGGTGGCATTCATCAAATATAAACACCACTTGCTGATTATATACAGGCAGGTCGCTTTCTGCTTTCATCAGGTTATTGAGTTTCTGAATAGTAGTGACGATAATTTTGTTATCGTCCTTATCCAGATTTCGTTTAAGGCCTGCGGTATTTTCCGAGCCGTTGACGCTGTCTGGCGAAAAACGCTGATATTCCTTCATGGTCTGGTAATCGAGGTCTTTCCTGTCGACCACAAAGAAGACTTTATCAATAAAGTCCAGCTCTGTTGCCAGACGCGCGGCTTTAAAGCTGGTGAGGGTTTTACCAGAACCGGTAGTGTGCCAGATATACCCACCGCTTTCCGGTTTTGACCAGTTCTTCGCTGTAAAGGAACTCTTAATTTTCCACAGAATGCGCTCGGTGGCGGCAATCTGGTACGGTCGCATTACCAGTAGTGTCTGACTGCTGTCAAAAACGCTGTAGTTCACCAGAACATTCAGCAGAGTATGTTTCTGGAAAAAGGTAGCGGTAAAGTCTTTGAGGTCTTTAATCAGTGTATTGTCTGATTTAGCCCAGTTCATGGTGAAGTCAAAACTGTTTTTATCGCGCTTTGTGGTGTTGGCAAAATAACGGGTATCAGTGCCGTTGGAAATGACGAACAGCTGCAGATACTTAAACAGGGAATTTTCGCTGTTAAAACTCTCTTTACTGTAACGATGTATCTGGTTGAAAGCCTCACGAATCGCCACCCCGCGTTTTTTTAGTTCGATTTGCACCAGCGGTAAACCATTAACCAGGATCGTGACGTCATAACGGTTAGCATGAGAACCCGTCTGTTCAAACTGCTGGATAATCTGCACTTTGTTGCGCATGAGATTCTTTTTATCTATCAAATAGATGTTCTCAAGTCGCCCGTCGTCAAAAATAAAGTCGCAGATATAGTCGATATGGATTTTACGGGTCTTATCCAGAATGCCATCGCTCGGGTTGTCCAGATACTGCTCCGTGAAACGCCGCCATTCGCTGTCATTAAACACCACACCATTGAGGTTCTGAAGCTGTTGTCGAACATTGGCCAGCATCGCCGACTGTGATTTTACGGAAATAAATTCATAGCCCTGATTCCGCAGGTCCTGAATCAGTTCACGTTCCAGGTCCGATTCGCTCTGATAGCTGTCGCCTGTTTGCTCAGCTTTGATGTACTTATCAAGAACGATAAAGTTATTGGATTCAGCAATGGTGTGTGTTTGATGAGTCATAGCGCATCCTTTGTGCCGTCTGGCAAGGGCCGGAAGGGAGTTAAGGGTGACTTCCGGCGCGTAAAAAATAGTCTATATACAGACCGGATGTTAAGGTGGTCCGGCCGGTAGCAATGGTCAATTAATTACTGACAGTTTCAGGTTTCGGGAAATTGAACAGTAAATCACGGTAGTATTCGTATTGTTTCTGGCGCAACTCAATTTCACGCGGGAGACCTTCGGTGATGGAGTTAGTCAGTGTGTCGAATTTGTCGAGTATTTCGACAATTCGTTGTTGTTCATTGATGTTAGGGACCGGAATTTTAAATGAAAATAATTTTTTACTGTCAATAGAAGCTACGGACCCTCCTGTCTTTTTCGCTGCTCGCAGAATATCACTCCCCCTAGACCCAATCATATGATAAATATATTTAACCAAGATGTTTTCATGAGGAATGACTGCTTTCATATCTTGATTGAGCGTAGCAGGTACTTTTATTAATGCACTTGGTAATACTTTATCCAATATGCTTGAGCGAACAACGATTGCAATCGAGTTTGCTGGAATCAGTTTTGTTGACGATTGTAGAACAGCCTCCTCAGTTATATAGTCTTCCGAAGAGTCTACAAGTGTTCGGCCCATATCTTTCGGGGAAATCCATGGAATGCTTCCATTTTCCCAAAATTCAATTTTATTTTTTGATGGTGTCCCTCCCCCATACCATTTTCCGATCTCTCCTAAAGTCTTCCACTCAACCTCACCCTCTTTAAAACTCAACAACTGGTCGCGATAGTAGTTGTACTGTTTTTTACGCATGTTAAGCTCAGCGGTAAGCTCAGCGGTAAGCTCAGCGGTAAGTGCAGTAAATTTATCCAGAATCCGAACGATTTCAGACTGGATGGCAAGGGATTTTTCCGGGTTTTCTGGGCAGGGGATTGGTACAGGTATCTCAATTAATTGTCCTTTAGTTAATTTTGCCCTTCCTCCCCCGGTAAGGAAGGGGAGGAAATTAACGATGCATAAATAATGATATAGAAATCTAGAATGAATTCTTTCTTTTCCTCGTACGACATGAACATGGTTGTTTGCCCAGAATTTACCAGTTGCATATTGAATTGAATAATTTTCTAAACTAGCCGAGCCATCTTCTGCAATTAAGACATACTCACCATCGTGGGTATATCCATCCACATAGTCTTGAATGTTGTTAGCACCATAATAGGGCGTCTCGCCTGCAATGCGCAAAGAGGCTTTTACTGGCTTTCTTCCATTATTCGCTATTTCGAAGAGTGAAGTATCACCAAGATTTCTCCACTCAACTTCAACCCCATCCAGCAATTTTTCCAGATAACTCATCTCGCTCATTTCTGCACCTCGCAGCCTTCAATTTCAGCCACAATCGCATCAATATCTTTGCGCAACTGGTCGATTTTGCTGACCGTGATTTTCAGCTCTGCATTCAACTCAGCGATATCGATAATTTCGCGAGTATCTTTCGCTTCAACATAGCTGCTCACCGACAGGTTATAGTCATTAGCGACAACGGCTTCAAACGCGACAGATTTCGCCAGATGGGCAACATCTTCCTTGCTGGCAAATACCTGCATAATCTGTTCGATATGAGCATCGGTCAGAATGTTGTTGTTAGTCTCTTTTTTGAACAGTTCGCTGGCATCAATAAACTGAACTTTGGTATCCGTTTTATGTTTAGACAGCACCAGAATATTTACGGCAATGGTGGTGCCAAAGAACAGGTTCGGTGCCAGTGAAATCACGGTTTCGACATAGTTATTATCGACCAGATACTGACGGATTTTCTGCTCCGCGCCGCCACGGTAAAAAATACCCGGGAAGCAGACAATCGCGGCGCGACCTTTGGCCGAAAGATAGTTCAGCGCATGTAATACAAACGCGAAGTCAGCTTTTGATTTGGGGGCCAGAACGCCAGCCGGGGCAAAACGTTCATCGTTAATCAGCGTCGGGTCATCGCTGCCAATCCATTTCACCGAATACGGCGGGTTAGAAACGATGGCATCAAACGGTTTTTCATCTCTGAAGTGCGGCTCAGTCAGCGTATTGCCCAGCTTGATATCAAACTTGTCGTAGTTGATATTGTGCAAAAACATGTTCATACGCGCCAGGTTATAGGTCGTATGGTTGATTTCCTGACCGAAAAAGCCTTCTTCGATGATATGGTTATCAAACTGTTTTTTCGCCTGCAACAACAGTGAGCCGGAACCCGCTGCCGGGTCGTAGATTTTGTTAACGCTGGTCTGCCCGTGCATAGCCAGTTGTGCAATCAGCCTGGAGACGTGCTGCGGTGTAAAGAACTCACCGCCTGACTTACCGGCATTTGCCGCATAGTTAGAAATCAGGAACTCATAGGCATCACCGAACAGGTCAATCTGATGTTCGTTGAAGTCACCAAGTTTTAACCCTTCAACCCCTTTCAGAACCGCAGCCAGGCGGGCATTTTTATCTTTAACGGTGTTACCCAGGCGGTTACTGGTGGTATCGAAATCAGCAAACAAACCTTTGATGTCAGCTTCTGAAGGATAACCGTAAGCAGAACTTTCGATAGCAACGAAGATACTGTTTAAATCTGCATTCAATCTGTCATTGGTATTTGCTTTCGCCGCTACGTTGCAGAAAAGCTGACTGGGGTAGATGAAGTAGCCTTTAGTTTTGATGGCATCGTCTTTAATGTCATCAGTAATTACGCTGTCATCCAGTTTCGCATAACAGATACTGTCATCACCGGCTTCAATATAACTGGAAAAATTTTCGCTGATAAAACGGTAGAAAAGTGCGCCCAGAACGTATTGCTTAAAATCCCATCCATCGACCGAACCCCTGACATCGTTAGCAATTTGCCAGATTTGACGATGAAGCTCTGCACGTTGTTGAATACTTGTCATTTTCATCCACTTATTTCAGGCTTATGTAATTGGCGGTGATTCTACAGCAACTTGGATGCTTTAGCAGTTCGGACATTAGGCTACGAATGACCTGCCTAGAGGTTTGTTAAGCCGCAAAGTGCTGGTGCTTTATGCCTGTGAAGTTTATAATTGTGTACACATAACGAGTACACGAGGTGTTTATGCAATCCATTAACTTCCGTACCGCGCGCGGCAACCTTTCTGAAGTGCTCAACAATGTTGAAGCCGGGGAAGAGGTTGAAATCACCCGCAGAGGCCGTGAGCCAGCAGTAATTGTCAGCAAGGCTACTTTCGAAGCCTACAAAAAAGCGGCGCTGGATGCTGAATTTGCATCCCTGTTTGACACCCTGGACTCCACCAACAAGGAACTGGTTAACCGATAATGAGGCATATATCACCGGAAGAACTTATAGCGCTTCATGATGCGAATATAAGCCGCTACGGCGGCCTGCCTGGCATGTCAGATCCGGGCAGGGCAGAGGCCATTATCGGGAGAGTCCAGGCCAGAGTTGTGTACGAAGAGATCACCGACCTTTTCGAAGTCTCCGCCACCTACCTGGTGGCTACAGCGAGAGGGCATATATTCAATGATGCCAATAAGCGTACCGCGCTAAACAGTGCGCTGCTATTTCTACGCCGTAACGGGGTGCAGGTATTTGATTCACCTGAACTGGCAGACCTTACCGTAGGGACTGCGACTGGCGAGATATCTGTATCTACTGTCGCCGCCACGTTACGTAGATTGTATGGTTCTGCGGAGTAGATTAATGGCACGCAAATGCAACAAATTGTCCCATAAAGCGTTAAAGATGCTTCTTGATGGTGTGAGTCGCCGCGAGGTAAAGCAATACCTGGTTGGTAAGCAAATTGGTGCCAGGACCGCTATTGCTGTGTTATGCCGTCAGGAAATGGTTGTGCTTAAACAGAGAATGCCGGGCAGCAGATAAAGCCCAATCAGTGATGAAAGGTGTGATGTGAAAGCCATTATTACTCCCCTTGTACAAAAAGAGCTTGGCGTCGCCACATTCAAAGTGGATCAGGAAGTCAGAAAGCTGGTGGAGGCTGGCCGTAAATTCGGTGCCGCGTGAGTTAATCGAGCACATGGACGACGGCCTCGTTGTTTCCGAGCAAACTATGGCAACAAATGAGGCGTTGCAGCCGTTTTTTAACAGCGATGAACTGTTTCGCCGTATTGGTGGAATTGACGCGCTGGTGGCGTGGTTGCGTAGGAAAGAGGGTCAATGCCAGGCCGCAGATCGTAGTTGGTGTGACAACCATATTGTCCACGCTAAACGAGACAATAGCGCGGTGTTGTTGTGCTGGCATCACGATAACCATTACCGGATGCGTGGTTTTAATGAGCTGAAAGAAACGCTGCACAATAATCGCGTTAACTGGATACTGGATGTCGCCCGTCAGGAAATGGGCCTTTCAAATAGCCATGATTTAAGTATTCAGGAGCTGTGCTGGTGGGCTTTCATGCGCAACATGATGCACCTGATGCCGGAAGAAGTCTGCCGTATATCAATAAATAAGATTAAGGCTGCAACGCAGGATAGCGGACCTCTGAAAGAGGCGGATATTCGCCCGTATGACGATCGCGCTACAGCATATGTCCAGATGATGGAAGAACGCGCCGCGCCGATGCGTGCAAAAGTATGCCCTGTGGATGTTGACTCCGACCCTGGCATGGCGCATTTCAAAATACCAAAACTGCAATCGCTAAAATTACCTGAGTACATGGACTTTGTTGCTTCCCGTCCATGCTGTGGGTGTGGAGCGGCGGGAGCTGGCGCTCACATTACGCCTTATATCGTTCCTCATAGTCGATTATGCGCGCATGACATTTACGCAATTCCTCTGTGCCAGTCATGCCAGCGTGATATTGAGCGTGACCGCGATAATTGGGAGAAGACGCACGGTAGGCTGGCGATGCATCAACGATTGTTCTTTGATTACGCGCTTGGAGTCGGCGCTATCACAAGTCACTCGTCGAGCGTTAGATAAAATTGCTCTAATGTATTGCTATTTCTTTAATTGAGGGTATTATATTCCACGTTGATTAGTTGACATGGGCTAATCAGTAGGTGACAGGATGTTACTTAACTGGCAGGGACGCCACTTCATGGAAATAAATCACTCACGAATAACATCGTACGAGACCTTTTGCGCCGGTAGTCTCAACCCAGTCAGTGCTACCGCCATTGAGATTGAGACCTCACGCGGTAGCTCCTTAAATTAGCAAAAGGAGGCTGCCATTGTGGCTACTATCCCTACCCCTGCTCATCCTGAATTTATCTGGCGCTTTTACTCCTGCCAAAAACGTCACTATCACTTCGTTATTGCACCGACAGAAGATGAGGCACGTTCTCAGCTTCCGGATGCTCCCTGTATTTTCTCTGCCCGCTTTTCTACCGATTCGCGCAATTCTCTCAGTTACTGGTGCCTCCCTGTTAACGCTTCTGCTCAGGAGGGACTATGAGAACGTCATTAGTCACCCGTGAAGAGATGATCGAGGCAATTGAACAGCACACTGCCTGTATCAGTACCAGGGATATACCGGGCGTTATTGCCAACTACTTCATGATCACCAAACAACTTTACCGGAGAAAGGACAAACACGCGGTTCACCGCATTCTGCTAACCGATATCCGTGAATACCTGCTCGAACAGGGTCATCTGAATTACGCAACCGTCGCAGCCGAAGCACGCAAGGAGGCACACAGAATGAAAGCAACTAACGTTAAATCAGAAAAAATTTATGCACCTTCAGTTCAGGAATCGGAGCTGGTGGTTGTTCAGAATCAGCCGGATGAAATTCCCGTTCTGGAATGGCAGGGAGTGCGTGTAGTGACAACCGAGACTCTTGCTAGAGGGTATGGGACAGAAACAATCCGTATTCGCCAAAATCATCATGAGAACAAAGTACGCTTTGTTGAAGGGAAGCACTTTTTCAAAGTTGAAGGAGAATCATTGCGCGAGTTGAAGCACAGAGTAGCTTTAAACTACTCTGTAAAAATTGCTCGCAATGTTCGCTCACTCACCCTCTGGACAGAACGCGGCGCAGCCCGCCACGCTAAAATGCTCGAAACCGATTAGGCATGGGCATTCTTTGAAAAACTGGAAGACAGCTACTTCCGACAAAAAGAACAGCAACCGATCGCAATCCCCCAGACGCTTCCTGAAGCCCTACGCCTGGCTGCCGAACTGGCTGAACAAAAGCAACTTCTGGAACAGAAAGCCCACCAGCTAAATCAGCAGCTGGTGGCCGCCGCTCCTAAAGTCGATTTTGCCGACCGGGTATCAGTAGCTAAAGGGATCCTGATTGGGAATTTTGCAAAGGTCGTTGGACTTAAACAAAATGCGCTGTTTGCCTGGTTACGGGAGAACGGCATTCTGATAGCGTCCGGAGGCCGTAAAAATGTACCGTTCCAGCAGTACATCAACGCGGGGTATTTCACGGTGAAAGAAGTGGTGCAGGATGATGAAGATGGCTACCAGATACGGTTGACGCCTCAATTAACGGGTAAAGGCCAGCAGTGGTTGACGCGTAAACTGCTCGATGCTGGCTTGTTAAAACCGGTGGCGGCTGAATAATGGAAGAATGCCCGGTTGATGCCGGGCATAATTTATTGCGCGCTTTCGGGGTTGTCGTTTACTGGCTGCCCCTTCTTGGTTTTACGGCTGCGCGTAACTGATGCGGCTGACTTAACCTTTTTCTCTTCGCGAGTGATGGCAATTTGTTTTTTTACATTTTCAATATCTGCCAGGCGATATATTTTTGCTTGCGGCCAGCGGTCGCAGATGATCGGTTCTATGGAGTCATAAAGGCTAAATTTTGCTTTTTCGAATTCACCGTTGATGATAATTCCATCACGGAGAGTTTCATCGCAGATAAACACGCCACACAGTGGCACATGGTAACTCACTGATTTACCATCATTGTAGTTAGGGCTACTGGAAATGTAGTGGACGCGCAGCATTGTTTCGCTAAAGCCGTGTACGCGCATACGGAATTTTTCATCCTCTGGGTACTGCTTCATTAGCTCTTTTGTTGCTTCCAGGTTCTCTATGTATTTCGCACTGTGCTCATTGATCCCCGCGCTTTTTTGGATGCGAATGTCCTTATCAATCAGATGAATAATGCGGCCAGCGGTCATGTTGACGCTGTTCACAGCTTCTGTCTGATAAGTCGTAACCTTACGCACACCGCGAAGGATGTTAGGCACAGGATATAAAATAGTCTTTGGGATATTGAGGTCTGGGTACTGTTCCAGTTCCCGCGCCATTAAAGTCCATTTATCAATTTCAGCCTGAATGCTGTCTGTTTCTTTGAACGGTAGAACGACAACCGGGCGTACAGGACGACCGTCGCTGGCGGCATCAACGTGTTGGGCGCGTGCAACAGCTTTTTTTAGAAAGAGATCCCTGAAGCTGACGAACTCCTGGTACAGTTGTTCGCCGTAGACATAATTTATCATTGATCCTCCTCCAGAATTGACATGGTCAATAACGCCCGGCTGAGAAAACCGGTCATTACTGACCTATATTATAGAGGGATCAAACAAAAATAATAGATTTATTAGTGCATTTATTGTGAGTATAACTGGTTAGTTGCCATGAGATATTCGATTGTGTCAGTGAGGTCATCCAGGTCGTCTTGGGTGATGCGGTACTCCTGATTGGATATCTTTGAGTAGTGTTCAGCAATGGCGCGGGCAGCGTCGGTTTCGGCAGGGTCTACAGATAAAGCGTTAGAGCAATGTCTAACGTCGTCGATGGTTGGTTGAATGAAAGCCATAATTATGCCTCACTGTATTGACAACACAGAGCCTGAAGCTCTGACCTACTGTTTCACCCATGATCCATGCTGGGGTAATCTAACAACATTGCGCTGTGTGTAAGATGAGCAATGCATAGCTGTAATGCCGTTGTATAAGGTTTCCCTGTTTGCTCATTTCCTTCTGAGCCGCTCTACAACGCTGAAGACACATTAAATAGTGAATCCAAAGTCGTATTACGTAACGGCGGCAAAACTATAATTTATTAGAGCAATTGTCAAACAACTATGAAAAACAATCCAGTTTTTAGCTGGTGGGGTGGGATTTTTCTCTCAAAATTTATTGCTCTAATAATTCTTGATTTTTGTGCGCCGCTGGACGTAAACTCCTCTTCGGACCTGATAACTTCGTATAGCATACATTATACGAAGTTATATTAAGGGTTATTGAATATGATCAATTTACCTGTAAATCCATACAGTTCAATACCTTGGCAGGTCAAATAGTGATCACTTGATCATTTGATCAAGGTTGCGCTACGTAAAATCTGTGAAAAATTGGCGGTGTTAGTCCTACAGATTTCGCGTAGCGCACTTAGCACCACCAATCAATCAGAGGTGAAAAATGGGATATTCAACTGCTAAAGTGTCCACTCATCTTGAGCTTGAGAAAAACCGTGGTTACTGGCGGGCAAAAGGGTTTGATCGTGATAGTTGCCAACTGTCATTATCGCGCGGTGAAGAAAAAATAGAACGCACGCGCGGTCGCTGGCGTTTCTATGACGAGAACCATAAACAGGTAAAGGCAGAGCCGATCCTGTACACTTTACTTAAAACCATTATCTGAGTGTTAAATGTCCAATTTACTGACCGTACACCAAAATTTGCCTGCATTACCGGTCGATGCAACGAGTGATGAGGTTCGCAAGAATCTGATGGACATGTTCAGGGATCGCCAGGCGTTTTCTGAGCATACTTGGAAAATGCTTCTGTCCGTTTGCCGGTCGTGGGCGGCATGGTGCAAGTTGAATAACCGGAAGTGGTTTCCCGCAGAACCTGAAGATGTTCGCGATTATCTTCTATATCTTCAGGCGCGCGGTCTGGCAGTGAAAACTATCCAGCAACATTTGGGCCAGCTAAATATGCTTCATCGTCGGTCCGGGCTGCCACGACCAAGTGACAGCAATGCTGTTTCACTGGTCATGCGACGGATCCGAAAAGAAAACGTTGATGCCGGTGAGCGTGCAAAACAGGCGCTGGCGTTCGAACGCACTGATTTCGACCAGGTTCGTTCACTCATGGAAAATAGCGATCGCTGCCAGGATATACGTAATCTGGCATTTCTGGGGATTGCTTATAACACCCTGTTACGTATAGCCGAAATTTCTAGGATCAGAGTTAAAGATATCTCACGTACTGACGGTGGGAGAATGTTAATCCATATTGGCAGAACGAAAACGCTGGTTAGCACCGCTGGTGTAGAGAAGGCACTTAGTCTGGGGGTAACTAAACTGGTTGAGCGATGGATTTCTGTCTCTGGTGTGGCTGATGATCCGAATAACTACTTGTTTTGCCGTGTCAGAAAAAATGGTGTTGCCGCGCCATCTGCCACCAGCCAGCTATCAACTCGCGCCCTGGAAGGGATTTTTGAAGCAACTCACCGATTGATTTACGGGGCTAAGGATGACTCTGGCCAGAGGTACCTGGCCTGGTCTGGACACAGTGCCCGTGTCGGAGCCGCGCGAGATATGGCCCGCGCCGGAGTTTCAATACCGGAGATCATGCAAGCTGGTGGCTGGACCAACGTAAATATTGTCATGAACTATATCCGTAACCTGGATAGTGAAACAGGGGCAATGGTGCGCCTGCTGGAAGATGGCGATTAGCCATTAACGCGTAAATGATTGTTCTAATTCTTTGATATTTATGGTGACATATGAGAAAGGATTTCAACATCGACGGAAAATATGTAGTGCTGTCTGTAAGCACTAATATTCAGTCGCCAGCCGTCATTGTCACTGTAAAGCTGAGCGATAGAATGCCTGATATTGACTCAATATCCGTTGCGTTCCCTGTCAAAAGTATGCGTGGTGCTGAACATTTCGTGATGAATGCCACCGAGGAAGAAGCACGGCGCGGTTTTGCTAAAGTAGTGTCTGACTTTGGCGAACTCTTGGATAAGGTTAACAATGTCCTTTCAATCAGTTCAGCAAGATCCAAAGCGTTAACAGCTTCCATGATGAAATAAAAAAAGCCTGGCAAGGAACCAGGCTGCACAAAAGAGCGGGTTTGTGTTCCGCATCCAATCAATCAGAAAGGAGTATAGCACATAGATACTAAAGTGAAAAAATGTGACTGAAGATAAACAATATAACATTGCTCTAATTGATTGTTATAATTGAGCCGTGGCGTTAGTCAACTACGAAGACGTGGCCATTACCTACTTAACCAGTTCCGCCAGGGCAGCAGAGTAGGTTTCATCTCGGATGTACCATGCCTGCATGTTTTCCAGAGAAGCCCGCGAGGTTCCCGGACAGGACTCTGCCATTGCGATAGATTAAATGCAATAACCTAAAAGCGATAACGTGGTGGAAAAATGTTCATCAGAGCTTATTTAAGGGCATCAACGGAAGATCAGTTTGCCGATCGGGCAAAAGAGATGCTGGGGCAGTTTGTTCAGGAGCGGGGACATAAAATAGCCAGTTACTACCGGGAGAACATAAGCGGTACAAAACTCGACCGCCGGAACTGGGACGCTTACTGATGGACAGCCACCGCAATGATATTTTACTGGTCGAGCAAATTGACCGCCTGACCCGTCTGAGTAACAGTGACTGGATTACGCTGAAAAAGCAGATAGAACAACACGAACTGCGGATTGTCGCCTGGATGTATCCACCTCATGGCAGGCGCTGTCAGATAAAGACCCTTCGCAGGCTGACCCAATCACCCGCGCCGTGATAACCGCCATCAATAACATGCTTATCGACCTGATGGCCGCGATGTCGCATAAGGACTGGCTGAGCCGTCGCCAACGGCAACAACAGGGAATTGAACGGGCTCATACGCTGGGTAAATACCGGGGATAACAGGCCGATCAGGAACGGCATCAGAAAGTCCTGTACTACTGGCAGGTCAAGAAACTAAGTATCCATGAAACGGCAGATGCGACAGGGTACAGTCCTTCACAGATATGCCGCATTCAAGCCCTTTATAGAGAGCCTGAATCGGAATAAAAAGTAGCCCAGGCGTTAATGGATTACCTTTCCAGGCTAAGCTCATTGCTCCTGTCAGATACGCAGCCCTGCCTGTAATAATACAGACTGGGCAATGTGTTGCCACTCAGGCTGACAACTGTCGGAGGATATCCGCTGTATTATAATGAGCCCGTTTTTCTATATATTTCCCGTCTTTCAGAGTGATCATAAACATCAGAGAAAAGCGCACTTTCCTGCCGCTGGCAGGATGCCCAAGGAATTCACGGGTCTGCACGCCTTCAAAGATAAGATAGCAGGCGACTTTATCGTCTCTGGCAAAGATTTCGTGGATACGCATTGTAAATCCCGGAAAAGCATCCATATGGCCTTTTTCCTGTACGATAAACTGCTCACTGTTCAGCGGTGTATCCACCTGAGAATAGAATTTAAAATCCGGATGGCAGAGGTTTTTCACCTCATCATATTTATTTTCTTCAATCAGACGATAAAACTTTTTAACCGTTTTGATATTTTCTTAAACAGACATATTGCACCTCATTTTTCAGTTTCTTTACCTGCCGGAATATTGCCTTCCGGCGTTCCGTTAAATGTTTTTCGCCATTCACTGGGACTGACTCCCATCCGCTGCCGGAATATCTGCCGGAAAGTAATGGTGGACTGAAAGCCTGCCAGTTCGGCAACCCGCTCCACTGCAATATCTGTACTTTCCAGCAGTTCCTGACTCCGCCGGAGACGCTCTGTGGTGATCCACTCCCAGACCGTCATTCCTGTGGCCGAATGAAAATGGCGTGTAAGCGTTCTTCGGCTCATGGAGGCTAAATGGGCCAGAGTGTCAATATCATGTGGTAATCCCAGATTTGCGGACAGGTATTCCAGCAGCTGGTTTATGCGGTTATCGGACGTACTTTTGGGAATAAGCAGTTGCCGGTACTGTGCCTGTCCGCCTTCCCGGTAAGGAGGAGCAACCATCCGGCGGGCTATTTGATTAGCCGTATATCTGCCCAGGCGTTGCCGGATCACATGGAGACAACAGTCCAGTGCTGCGGCTGTACCGGCTGAGGTGATAATCCGCTCGTCCTCAACATAAAGCACGTTCACGTCCAGATGAACCGCCGGGAAAAGCATCTGGAAATCCCGTTCAGCCTCCCAGTGCGTGGCCGCCCGTTTACCATCCAGCAGACCGGTGTAAGCCAGAACAAAACTCCCCAGGCACAGGCCCACCACCTGAGCTCCATTTTTCCAGGCTGCAACCAGGGCACTGAGCAGAGTTTCAGAAGGCCTTTCATGGATGTGTTTCCAGAAAGGAATAATAACGATATCGGCCTCTGCCAGTGCATCAAGCCCGTATTCTGCCCTCATCGCCGTACCTTCAGCAGACCAGATAAGCCCGGGCTCTTCCGCACATACCCGGCGGCTGAAGAGGGCCTTCCCTTCCAGTATCTCCCCGAACAGGATTAATGGAACGGAGACATGAAATGTACTGAACCCTTCGGTGATCACTATAGCGACAGTGATGGTGGACATGCCATGGCCTCCGGGTTAAATCGTAACTGATTCACCATCAGCAGGAGCGACAACTGACGCCTGGATCTGGTTATCGCGGGCATATTCCAGCAGTTCCTGACGGGTCAGCAGACAGTGGTTTACGGCCTCCATGTGCGTTGCCACAATCAGTGCCTCTGGTACGATACGATGGGCTTTCAGGACATCTTCCCTGCCGAAAATAATGGGGCCGAATCCGAGAACATGCGCCCAGCCCGTATTCATAATAACGACGCCAGGATTGAACCGACGTAAATTATCCTCTACAGCCTTGATCCAGATGGTATCCCCAACCAGATAGAGCGTTTTTTCGGACGGATGCTGGAAGACCACCCCACAGGCATCCCCAAGAATTGCTGCGAGTTGCGGGTTAGCATAGGCTTCGTCCGAACCATGCTGACAAACGGTTTTAATAAGTGAAATTTCGCCAAATGTGCTTTTGTCAGACAGAATAACAAGGTTGCTGAAGCCCTGGGAACGCAGGATCTTTTCATCATGTTCATTCTGAACATAAATCAGTTTATCTTTCGGGATGTGCGCAACAGCCGCTTCATCCCAGTGGTCAGGGTGTGTGTGGGTGACAATAATGGCATCCACATCCAGCAGTACATCAAGGTCAAAAGGCAGCTCAGTCATCGGGATGCGGATATCTGACCGGGCCGTTCCTTCGAATCCCGGATAGGCTTCTTTTTTCGCAAGCATCGGATCGACAAGAAATTTTTTACCAGCGTAAGAAATGAGTTGTGTGGCGTTACGTACCTGGATGATCTTCATTTTAGCAAGTCCTGTATTGGTTAATAACCATCAGAGCCATATCATGATGGCCTAATGTGATAATTATGATTAAATCAGGCCTGCCTGCCACTGAAATAATGCCATATTTGGATGATATCAGGCCATTCTTCTGGCTCTCAGGTTTCAGGAATATGTCTGCTGAAAGCGGGTACAGATCTGACGCATTGAAGGGAAGTATCGTCCTTTAAGGCTTATTGATGTCAGCCAGTACAAAAAATCATCTTAACGTACAATATCTTCCGTTTCCCAAACGGAGCCCACCAACGACGGAGGAACGGCGCATCGCCAATGCTCTTGGCGCTCTCCCCTGCATTGCCTGCTATATGCCTGGAGTAATATCTAATGAGGTGTCTCTGCACCATATCGCCGGTCGTACCGCGCCTGGTTGTCACAAAAAGCAATTGCCACTTTGTAGATGGCACCACCAGCATGCAGCACCGGCTGAAGTAAGAGAAAAATACCCCTGGCTGGTCCCTGTTCATGCCGATGGTGTGGTTGGAGGCAAGAAAGAATTCACCTTGCTGAACAAGTCAGAGATGGAGTTGCTGGCTGACGCCTATGAAATGGCAAACATCATGCACTAATAAATATATTATTTTTAATCTTAAATGATTGACAACTGACAAGTGACTTGAGTCAGAATCATCACACGCCCGGTACGGATGGATCCCTTTTCAAATATTCCATGGACGGCACAGTCTGAGTACCGGGCGCTACCTTCTGTTGTATTGCTAAGCCGCCGCTGGTGGCTTTTCTTTTTTATAGGGGGCGATATGGATAAGAAAATATGCGTTGTTTCGATGAGCGTCGGTAAACCGGCGTCAATGACTGCTGCATGGATCAACAACGAGCTGATAATGGCTGAGCGGACCAGCTACCCTGAACGCCGCCGCGATATGGAACTCCAGCTGCTGCGCGAATTGCGAGAAAAAGAGGAAAAGGGTTTTATCGTGCTGGTGGAAGAGGAAAACAGCTTTATTACCGGTCGAGTTGGCCAGCGTGTAAGGTTGCGTGATCCCTTCATGAACGGCAGGCCGGTACTAATTGAAGCAATGCAGATTTACAAGGAGTTGGAACGCCAGAAAGCGATCAAGTTACCGCGCAAGGAATCCGGCAAATACATCCTCCACCAAAGCATCTTCGATTCCGAACACGATAAAAAAGGCGATGAGTTTTTCAACATCAACTGGAGCGAAATAACGACAGAGCATGTTCTGACGTTGTTATGCTGCTTCGCAACAGAATACAACAACGTGGTAAGCGCAGACTACATCAGGACAATGACAGACACCGTTACTAAACAAGACAACGAATATTCACCATATGAGCCATTTGTAAATATGATAAAAGCATTTTATCGGATGGAGCTCACTAAAGTTCCTCAAGGTAAATTAACAGGTAAGGATAACATCTTTTAAGCACAGTAATGAGGTGCTTAGATGTTCATATCAATATCCTAACTCTCTGCATCTCATAAATCTGATAGCCACTTACTATCTATGGACTCAATCTCCGTCAGCGGAATTGATGGGAAAAAATATCCCTGAGCGCCCCATAGCCCTATCCCTTTTGATAACTTATGACAATCAATGTTTTCGACGCCTTCAGCGATGATATTCGGACATAACTTTTTTAAATTGCTAATAATGACATCAAAATGAGGCTTAATCATATGCTCTTGAAAAAATGACTTATCAAGTTTTATTGCATGATATTTATTTTTAATTAATGCTTTCATGGTGGCGTTACCACTTCCAAAATCATCAAGCCAAACATTATCTGTCAAAGTCAGTAGAAAGGATATGATGTAATCCTCATCGCTTAAATCAGGATAGTTTTCTGATATCTCAATCGCTATAAATTTATTGTTTATTAGTAGTTCTTGAATTTGTTTATTGCCATATATATATAAACAGGTATCATAATCTACATTGATAGAGCATAATATATTATGGCATTCAAAAAAAATACTTATATTTGATTATTGTGTTAAGTTGAGATTTTAGCAAGTTAATCTTCATCTTGCTTGTAAACATACCTAATACTTTCTGAGTAGAAAGAATAGCCCCCTCGTTGGAATAAAATCTGCTCAACACTTCCACTGCTATCAACTTGTTAGTGCTTGTGGAAATGATTGGTTCTACTATGTAGATAACTTCCATGCTCCCACCCTCTATTTTTAAATTGGTTGGCTTTAGCAGATAAAGTGCCCTTTATATTTACAGGGGTTACACACTATGTCAATTTATTTATCTGTAGTGAAATTGATAAAAATTAAATAATAAAAAGCAACAACTATGACACAAATCAATATTTTTATTTTTTGCACAACTTCTTGATTTCAGTGCTGCTGTATCTCTATTCTTGTTCAAAGCCTCTTTAGAATGGTGGTAGCTATGTCAGGAGTCTGTTACTTCATCCTTATAAAGAAACCGATAAATTTTCAATTTCTTAAGGATTTCTTAATATTAAATTATGGTGATGTGCTGTTGCTTAAACATTCTGAACGCGAATTCTTACAAACCTATTCAGATAAATATATCGAATTCGAACTTAATGATAGTGCCGTAAGAAACTATTTATCTTGTCACAATCACCAAGGGAAGCAACTTCTGGATAAATGCCCACATTTGCTAAAAAAGTCTTTTGCTTATCCTGATTTATTAATCAGGATGATCGATAATATAAGTGACCAGAATCATATACATCCTGATTTTAAGGATGCTTTAACTTTTTCATTACTTTCAATTTTTAGTGATGTTGACAACCTTAGAGCTTTTCTTAAGTCTGGTATGCCTACTTTCTCAGGGAAAGTACGCAGCATATTTCTTTCAGATGTATCTAAACATTGGAAACTAAGAGACTTAACTGATTATCTATACATAGTGAGAGTTTAATAAAGAAAAAACTCTTATTAGAAAACACCTCCTTCAGTAAGTTATTACTTGATACACGAATGGCTTTTGCTATTAAATTACTAAAGCAAAACCGCCCCCTCAAACAAGTATCAAAAAGTTGTGGTTTTAGTAGCATATCGTACTTTGTGTGCCTATTTAGGCAGTATTATAATTGTACACCATGTGAATATGTAAAACATCAGTTATCATCTGGGAAATAAGATGCATTTATCTCCCAGATAATATTGTAATATTAAACTCAGTCAGCATTTAGTAGCAGAGCATTATCTATGATGATCTGCTCCCATTCTTCGAATGCCCGGTCGCGGACGCCCTGGGGAACGCTGTTTGTTTTGAAATCGACGACCGTCCGCCATTTCCCGTCCGGACGGTACATGCGCAGAGCTTTACTTCCCCCTTCCCTGCGCACCTCAACGTTATGCTTGTCAGCAAACTCTTGTAATGCTCGTAGCGTCCCATGCTTTACTGTGTAGTATCGCTTTTTCAAGTTTTCTCTCCAGCCTGTGCCAAGGCTTCAACTTCCAAATCGTAAGACTCAAACTCATAGTCCTGGTCGTCAACTTCTTCAGGGACTGGCAGTAAATGCCAGGCTGAGTATATCTGACCATTATCAAAACGCTCCTGGCTGTAGAGCGTCGCGGCTATGAGTGTTAGCGCCGGGCGGTCATAACGGTAAAATTTGCGAACGTCACGGTCAACGAGACGACCGAAATTACCATAACCGCGCTCCAGTAATAATTTTTTAATTTCCGGCCAGTATGGGCCATAGCTGCGGTACAGGCGGGGATTTTTCAGTAATCGCCCGCGTAGCCCTGACAGGAAGAAATCAACGTATTCGTCTTCTGTCTTTCCTAACAACGCTGTACGGAGTACCGCCTCAAGATATGTTTTATTCGGTTTTATTGTATCAGATAGTGTGGCCATATTATGCGACGCCCGGCGAACCGGGCGCTCCTGTTATGCGTATTGTTGGATGACGGCCAGAACGTCCGCCACGTTGTGTTTTGTCTCGATAATCCACCAGTTGCCCGGGAAATCGCTGTTCTTCGCCTTCGCTGGCAGCCAGCGAGCGCCGAATTTTTCCTTGATTGCGTCTTTAGCACGGAAAAGAACGCCTTTCATGCCGGACGCCTCCTGAAGCCCAAATACCTCACCAGCTGCGAATTTTGGTGCGTACATCATCTTCAGGTCGGCGGTGGATACGCGATAATTCAGACCAAGAGACTGAGCTATGCTGGTGGCATCACCCTGTATTGATGATAACTCTTCTTGTTTCTCGTTTCTGGCGGCAATTTCTTCCTCCGTGATGTTGCCTAGGGCCAGGTTTATCCGATCAGCGTCGGCCTGTTTCTCTTCATCGGTGCGCCCGGCAAGAACCGTGTTAATTCTCTGCAATATCTCAACATGATTCTTGCGCATGCTAAGCAATTCCGGCGTAACCTCGTTAAGGTCCACCAGCCCAAGGATGGCAAGGTCGGAAAACATTGATACCAGGTTGTAGGTCATGCGATAGCTGAGTTGCCCATAGGCTGATGGCAACTGCACCGCATCCATTTGATAGGCATCCATAAATTTAGAGCCGTCGTTTACGACATCCGCAATTGCCGGTGTGATTTTCCCTGTGGTGGCGGCCTCCCTGATTGCTGTTACCCACGATTGAGTCAGCGCGGCGACTGCATGATTCAGATTGGCTTTCCGTTCTGCTGCAATACGCGCGCTTGCAGCGCCCATTGCCTGCTTGATCTCGTCTTTATTGCTGTAAATGCCAATGGTGCCAAACTGTGCTGTGGTGATCTCATAATCTGACGCCCGGAACTCATGGGTACCGAAAATGGCATTGGTGACCTCAAGTTCAGAATCCCCGTTACGAGTAGCCCCCTGGCTTGTTTTCTCCGGCATTCTGGCGATCGCATCCACTATTTTCTCCTGAATTGCTTCAGGGGATAGCGTATCTCCGTATGACGCGATTACTTCGCCATAATTGGAGCCAAACAGTTCAGTCAGGAATACTTCTGCCAAACGGACCTGGCGGTTATTCCCTTCCGACATCATACCAAGCACCCATTTTGCAATTGACGACTTCAGCGCGCCGTCACGGCGATCCGGGTAAACCGCATGCTTCAGTGGGTCCGTATAGGTACCAACAAAATCAATGCTATAGCCTGACTCTGTAGTCTGAACGCCGTATGAGTCAGTGATTTTGATCATGCCGCGCTGCTGGAAACGGTAGAAATCGTCACAGGAAATGATGTCGTTAATCCCGGCGATGGAGACGCCACCACTGATTTTCTGCATAACAGCATCTTCATCGGGAGTTACATCCACCTGTTTATCCAGCGTCTTCACATCCCAGTTACCCGATTTGGTGCCTTTGAAGGTAAAGATGATCTCCACGTCTGCGCGCTGGCTGTCGAAGTCCAGCGACTTAATGCGAACGATATCACCGGCACAATCGTAGTATTGGCCTACACGCCATGAGCGATCGCCGATAACAAGGAACTCATTCGCATGGTTAACCAGATCAGGATCAACATCCAGAATGCCTTTATTTATTGCATCCTCCACCAGCGGGCGCAGGCGTTTGATATCCGTCGCGGCCTTCTGAGTACGGTTCAATAATTTCTCATAGCGGGAGATGGCTTGAGTGATATTAGCCTTGCGCTGAATGGCGCTTTTCAACGACGCGCGATAATGTGCTAACAACGTACGGTCTGTGTGATGGACGCTACCCCAGCGGGCCTTCCAGTCTGCATTATCAGCTGCTTTGGCCATTACCGCCTGTTTGAATTTAGCTACCTCGGCGGTGGTCTTTTCAAGTTCCGCTTTACTTCGCTCTAATTCAGCGGTAAGAGCCGCAACATCCTCGCCAGCTGCATGTTGCGCCTTGATGTAGTTCTGAAGGTCGATAGCGGCCTGTTCTTTCTGGCGGGCGCGTTGCGCGGCTTTCGCCTTATCCATTTGAACCTGCATCATTGCCAGACGTTCGCCATCATCCTTAGCGGTATACATCTGCATTTCGATCATATCGTTGGCGTCGGCGTTCTCCATTTCTGACTTATCTGAACGGAGGATATCGGAGATCCAGCCTGCTTTACGCTTCAGCGTCTTCAGTCGGTATTCATCGAAAGAACCCTTGCCGCAGTAGTAATGAACGCGAACGCTTGCACGGTTGGAGCCAACTCGGGCACCGCGACCGTTACGCTGTGCGACACTGGCTGGTGTCCATGGCAACGTCAGATGATGGATGTCAGTCGTTCCTCGATGCAGGTTGATACCCACCTCTGCCTTTTTGTTGCAGATGATGATCGGAGTCCGGCCCTCCTGGAAGTCGGCTGCAATCTTTTCCAGACCGCCCAACGACATTTCATTTTGCTGCGCGATATAGGCGTCATACAGAGCCATTTGCTCGTTGTATTTTGCTATCTGTGCATCTGTTGGTTCATCCGGTAACTCTTTCGGCGGTTTAACCGCTTTCAGTTTCTTACCGGTTTTACCTGCCTCGGCAACCGTCTGAGCATTCAGGATCCCTACCTTTGAAGGTTCAAGGTTAAGAACATTGCAGATAATGCGCTTGAGCTTCTGGTGCTGCGTTTTTTCGTCGGTGAAGATGATTTGCTTCCCTTCCGGGAAAAACTCCTTCAGCGTGGCAATCAGCTTCGCGTATTTGGGCGTAACGGGGTGAGTTACGGTCTGTTCGTCAATGCCAAACCTGGCCAGGCGCTTATTCACTTCCTGCTCGAACGCTTCCGGAACCTGCAACTGAATAAACTCGCCCTTATCTATCAGGGAGTATTGCGATTGCTGCGTGATTGAATCATCACTGTCGTCGTCTTCGCTGGTGGCTTGTTTAGGCAAACTGTCCGCCAGCTGCTGCACCGCATCGGCGTACTCCGGCAGGAAACGATAGGTGATCCGGCGATAGTACAGGTCCATGTCAGTACATACGCGGTCCATATCCCTGATTATTGAGAAGATCGGACGGGCTTTCTCGTGCTCAATCACTCCGTCTTCATCGACCGAGGTCGTTACGCCATTGTTGGCTTTGGCCACCGCTTCCGCCTGCTGGCGTAATTCTTCATACGCCGCCAGTTGTTCTTCAGTAAGTGGTGCATCCTGCTGGTGTTCGTCCAGTTCCGGGATCTCCACGGTATCCTTAACGTCTTCCGCCGTTTTAAGCGTTGTCCAGCGATGGAATATGCCGCGCAGCGCATCAAGGTTTTCAAAGCCCACCAGCGCCATTTTTTCTTCAACTTCACCGCTGATTTTCTGTACCGTTTCCAGCCTGGTCTTGCCGAAGAATTTAACGAAGTCATCAGGACCGTAGATCCCCATCTTCTGCCAGTATTCCTTCGGCAGCACATGAGAAAGCATGTTGTATGCATCGATCGGGGTGTTAACGACTGGCGTTGCAGTCAGGAGAACCGGTCCGCGCCCACCATTCTTTTTCATCAGGTACGCGTTTTTAATTGCCATATCCCGCGCCGATTGCGCCACCGCGCTGGTGGGCAGATAGGCCAGTTGTGACGCTTCGCGACCATTTTTATAGCTATTGCGGTAGTTGTGACCTTCGTCAGCGATCACACTATCGAAGCCCATATCCTCAAAGTACGGATACTTCTCTGCTTTTTTGGTACCGGTATCTGAATACTCCGACAATACCCGGCGACGCGCGGCCTCTTTGCGGTGGGAGTCGGAGTCCATTGCGCTGGCTACGCGCCCGGCGGCAACGAAGTCATAAAGCATATCCTGTGCATGCTCATCTACGGTGTCATCACGTAGCGGAATGCGGGCGTATTGTTCTTTGGTAAACACGACTGCACGGTAATTTGAGTGCGGGATCGCGTTCATCCGCGCCGTGATAGTGGCTTCATCTGCCAGTTTTAGGGCATCGCGCATAACTGGAGTGCCATCAGTACCAAGAACAGGAGCACCTCCCACGCTAACGCGCGGGCCCCGAATCTCACCGTTCTGAAACCACAACAAAAAAACATCAGGAATAAAAAACACCACACAAACACAGCACTGTACCCCCCCTCATAACTGAAAAGCGCCGCCGCCCCCGCCCGAAGGGCGGGAACAACATCGCTTTTAATTATGAATGTTGTAAGTACATTGTCATCGCTGTCAGTCTTCTGGCTGGAAGTCCTCAGTACACGCTCGTAAGCGGCCCTCACGGCCCGCTAACGCGGAGATACGCCCCGACTTCGGGTAAACCCTCGTCGGGACCACTCCGACCGCGCACAAAGGCTCTGTCATGGCTGAAAACGGGTATGGCTTAGCAGGGCCGGGGGTGGGTAAGGTGAAATCTATCAGTCAGTACCGGCTTACGCCGGGCTTCGGCGGTTTTACTCCGGTATCATATGAAACAACAGAGTGCCGCCTTCCATGCCGCTGGCGCGGCATCAGGACAACTGAAGAGTGACGGCGCACATTAACATCAAACAGACTTGTTAAGCAGTCTTTCAGGGTGTAATCTGAAGACCTGTTAAATAGTCTCAGAGGTGTGTTATGCCCAGTATCATTTTGTCTGACACCAGTGCAAGCGTCAGTGAGCTGAAAAAAAATCCGATGGCAACTGTCAGTGCCGGAGAGGGGTATCCTGTTGCCATTCTTAACCGGAATCAGCCAGCATTCTACTGTGTCCCTGCTGAGCTCTATGAAAGAATGCTTGATGCCTTGGATGACCAGGAGCTGGTAAAACTGGTTACTGAACGCAGCAGTCAGCCTCTGCATGATGTGGACCTGGACAGTTATTTATGACTTATACAGTAAAATTCCGGGATGATGCACTGAAAGAATGGCTCAGACTGGACAAGACCATTCAGCAGCAGTTCGCAAAAAAACTGAAAAAATGCAGTGAAAATCCTCATATAGCTTCTGCAAAACTACGTGGATTAAAGGACTGCTATAAAATCAAACTTCGCGCATCAGGTTTTCGTCTGGTTTATCAGGTTATTGATGATATGTTAATTATTGCGGTCGTCGCAGTAGGTAAACGTGAACGCAGCAACGTTTATCATCTCGCCAGTGAACGGATGAAATAATATCCTGGTCAGCACTCTTTCTTACCTGCTTCCATTTTTTCAGTGATTCTTTTCCTGCATGCAGAAAAAAAGCCTACCCTGTGGGCAGGCATAACAGACAATCGCACAGTCAGTGTTGAAATTAATGATGTCACGCATTATACCCGGTGGATACACAAACCATCCCTGCAAATGCACTGGCATCCTAATCAACGTCTGAAACAACTGCAATGGCCGGACCTGTGATTTCAGAGAAAGTTATTATGTTTATTGAATATAACCGAAGTGATAAATAAAAGTATTATCACCTTTAATATTTATGCTTATTGCGTGGTTTTATCTGGTTATATAAAGCACAGATGTTCTTATTATTTTCTGAAAAATAACCATATGGATCGATTTCCCCCACCCAGCCGAAGCGGTTCGGCTCGTTCGGCGTGTCGTCGACACTGAAGCGCTTATCCATTTCGTTCCAGCGGTAAGAGTTGTCGCTGTCGCTGACGAATGCCATCGGGTCGCTAAACAGCGTGATCCGCCATGCGATCAAAAAGCGTAAGTGTTTCCGACAGACGAGCCGGTGAAAAAAGTGGTGTGTCTGGCAATACAGGCATCGTCCCCGAAATGGACGATGCCGTTGAAGGACTGGGGTATGGCAATAAGCCGCTTTATTATCGAATTCAGTGACCGCCTGGACGGTTACTTTTGAGAAAAGGCATTTACACACAATCCTAAACAGACTCCTATATTTCAGATTTTGTTATCAACGCATTTCAAATCTCTTAGAAATCATTACTGTCGTCATATTTTCCGAGGCAGCTCACCACCTAACTATGTCTTATCAACAATATTTTGTGAAGGATATTTATAATATAAAGACACATCAGAAACGATATTCCACACTCAACATGGCAGATGTATTATGGTATCCATGTTCTCCAAGTTGAATGCCTGCATCAGCCCGGAATGCTACTTCTGGTGTTATCATTCCCACAACACCACCATTTATTTCTCCGATATCACGCGCACCATCCTGGTATATACTTACACCATTCATACTGGTGCCGAAAACACGACTATTGTGCAACCAGTGTGCCTCCACAAATGGTCTGAACGGAACCGCATACCGCGTATTTTTACCGTTTTTACTGGTAAGCCATGTTCTTGCTCCCAGGCGGGTGAGAATATTTCCGTTACCGGTATTTTCAATACTGGTTCCGTTACTTTCATGATATTTGTCTGATTTTACATTCATCCGGACAACCTGAAGCTGCGGCTGAACATACCATTCATGACTTCCCTTGTAATTGTCGGTAAACTCTCCAGCCTTCCATGAATATCCTGCTTCCAGAGATACCGTAAACCCTTTTGACTTCCATGACTCAGCAGGCAGCCGTTCTCCATTTATATGATTATCAAACCAGCTGTATTGCAGCCAGCTATCAAGATAAGAACCATTGTGTGTTTCATCATTGGCATACCATGTTGCATAAAGACCCGCTGTGTATCCATTCATTCTTCCTTCCGAATGGTATCCGGTGCTCAGGGCATTCGTACTGTTATTATTATGACCATAGCCAGCCATCATACCTGTATGCCAGCGATCGGTACCATTCAGGCTCCACTGAGCTATATCTCCCCCTATTAACACAACGTAGCTATTCCCCCGGGTTCTCAGCTGACTACTGTTGTCACGCCAGCGATTATGTTTTCCTTTATTATACATCCAGATACCTGCTTCATTTTCTTCTCCTGTCATGTGGCTGATATACAACTCCTGTCCCTGTCGTTCATACAGATTCGTTACAAACAGATTATTTGCAGCAGCAATACTGGCAACATAGCTACCTGCCTCAGGACGCAAATTATTATCATGGTTTTCCGGTACAGCTTCAGGTTGTGGTACAGGAATGTCTTTTCTGCTAATCAGATACCAGTTAGTGCTGTTAATCCCCTGACCACGTTTCAGTATGTAATCATAAGCTCCGGCTGTAATACGTTCCGTCTGAATGAATTCAGCATTATCAGCATTGCCACTGACGTGAATCACTTCAATCCCATTAAGTGTCTCTGCACCAGTACCACCGGCCTGAGTAACAGCGACACGGGTACGGCCACTGGCATTACCTTTAATCACCAGACGATCTGTTTTCGAATTGTCACCACCTGTTTCTGTCTGGAGGAGAATAAGTCCATTTCTGCCAGTGTAATTCCCTCCGACAGTCAGTATATTACCCGGCATATATGTAGTGAGATCGACTATACCACTATTGCTCAGATTTCCTGCAACGCCCCCAAACCCGGAGAGTTTGCCCTGCTCTTCAACAATGACCTGGTTACTGCCGAGCATCACCGGTGAATCTGCGTTCCCCAGTATCACTGTCCCCTGAATAATATCTGTCATCCCGGTCCATTTTGCGTTATCGCTAATGTTCAGTGCACCTGCTCCCGTCTTGCGAACATTACCATAACCACTGATATTGTTGGTAAGCTGCCATGCTGATGTACTGTTCAGAGTTAATGTGCCATAGTTATCAACAAAGGCTGTCCCCAGATTATCAGCCGTGGATACAGCCAAATGAGCCCCCTTATTCACGGTAAAAACACCGGAAAAATTACGATTATTACCCGTTATATCAAGCATTCCCCCATTTATGTTCAGAGAACCATCCCCTGCAATAGTACCTGCAGATTCTCCTCCATTATTCAGTATCAGGCTTCCGCCATGAATGTTCAGCACAGAGCCTGCAGCCGTCAGTAGTTTGCTTATTGTCTGAGGATACCCATTCATATCCAGTTCTGCGCCACGGGATAAATATAAATACTCAGTCCGACCAAGAGCATCAGGTGCAGCAAGAATTAATACGCCAGATTTAACCTCTGTATTTCCTGTATAATTGTTTGTTGCAGAAAGTATAAGAGTACCATTACCTGATTTTGTCAGACTTTTGCCGTCCCAGCCATCATATAATAAAGGTGAAAGATTATCGGAAAGAGAAACGCCTATGTTCAGAGTGGCATCTTTTTCTATATTAAAGGTTCCATATCCCATGCCTTTTGTATTATTCCATCTCAGCATGGATATCAGTTTGTTATCGTCGTCATTTAAAGACGTATAAACATAACTTTCAGCACCTTCTGTCAGTAATACATTGTATTGTACAATGTGACTATTATCAGCGATCGAGATACCTGTGTCTGACGACAATAATGTGTAATAGTCCTGAGTCCAGTTCTTAATTGATGTGTCTATATTAAGCCATGAATCACTTTTTAATGTAATAGTATTTGCGTGAACATTAGCATTTCCTACAGACAGGTTCATAGATGCGTCTTCATCAATACTTATATTTCCGTTAAAAATGGAGTTCTTGCCTGACAGATAAACAGATGAGCCATTCCCAATCATTAGCCCACCATTAATTGCTGTTGCGTTATTGATGTTTTTAATAATTAATTCATTTGTACCATTAACAGGTATACTAGCTAGTTTAATATCACCATTAATCACAGAATCTGAATAAATATCTAATGAATTATACCCGCCAGAAAAAATTATTGATGTATTATAAGCATCTTTTTGGCTATTATATAATCCTGAAAGATTACCATGATTATTAATATGGATATCTTCTCCATAAACAGAGCAACCACCGTCGGGGCCATATCCCCCCTGAACAATACCGTTATTATTCAAAGTGATTTGATTTCCAGAAATAGCATCTCCCCCTTGTTTTATTCCATATCCTCCAGATATCATGTTGTCGTTAGTAATGAAAAGATTACTACCATTAATACCATCACCACCGTTTACGCCATTACCGCCCAATATTCCTCCGGAATTATGCACTGTAATATTGCTACCGGTTACACCGGAACCACCTGTCCCACCTACATCATCACCTCCGTATATACTTCTGTAATTATCAACTATAATATCATCCCCGCTTAACCCTGCACCTCCGCTACTTCCTGAGCCACCAAGACCATTACCCCCATATACATTTCTGTAATTGTTTATAGATATTTTGTTGCCACTAACAGCAATTCCACCATTATATCCATCTCCTCCCCAAACACTACCATTATTATTTAGCGTAAAGTTTTCACCGTAGACACCTGCACCACCGATTGATGTATTGCTTGTTCCTCCTTTGATGTTAATACTGCTTTCAACAGATAGTATATTTTGAGTATAACTTGTTTTATACGGCACGCTGATATTAAGCGCCGCGTTTCCATCAACACCTGTAATACTCCTGGTTATACTTTTAGGTATACCATTACCATTCAGTTGTATTGTTTGCGCACCAGAAAAATGAGACTGCACAGAATAAATTATACTGACCAGAAATTGTAAAATTCGTATATTCTTATTCATACTGTTTTTTCTTTAGTGATGCATTTTTTATCAACCTGGATTTGCCCCTATATTTCCAGACACCTGTTATCACTTAACCCATTACTGGCTTGCTGCCGTAGATATTCCCGTGGCGAGCGATAACCCAGTGCACTATGCGGATGCCATTCGTTATAATGCTCGAATGCCTCTGCAAGGTTCTTTGCTGCCGTTAACCCGTCTGGTTTGGGCATGACACTGATGTAGTCACGCTTTATCGTTTTCACGAAGCTCTCTGCTATGCCGTTACTCTCCGGACTCCGCACCGCCGTGTTCTTCGGTTCAAGCCCCAACATCCGGGCAAACTGCCGTGTTTCATTAGCCCGGTAGCATGAACCATTATCCGTCAGCCACTCTACTGGAGACGCCGGAAGCTCGTTGCCGAAACGGCGTTCCACCGCTCCCAGCATGACGTCCTGTACTGTTTCACTGTTGAAGCCGCCCGTAGTGACCGCCCAGTGCAGTGCCTCACGGTCACAGCAGTCCAGCGCGAACGTGACTCGCAGTTTTTCTCCGTTATCACAGCGGAACTCGAACCCGTCAGAGCACCATCGCTGATTACTTTCTTTCACAGCCACTCTGCCGGTATGTGCCCGTTTCGATGGCGGTACAGCGGGTTTTCGCTCAAGCAACAGCGCATTCTGGCGCATGATCCGGTAAATACGTTTGGCATTGATCGCAGGCATACCATCAAGTTCGGCCTGTCTGCGAAGCAGCGCCCATACCCGACGATAACCATATGTGGGCAGCTCTCCGATAACATGGTGTATACGGAGAAGCACATCCGTATCATCTGAGTGACGGCTGCGGCGACCATCTTTCCAGTCATCGGTTCGTCTGAGAATGACGTGCAACTGCGCACGCGACACCCGGAGACAACGGCTGACTAAGCTTACTCCCCATCCCCGGGCAATAAGGGCGCGTGCGCTATCCACTTTTTTGCACGCCCGTATTCAACGGCTTCTTTAAGGAGTTCATTTTCCATCGTTTTTTTGCCGAGCAGGCGCTGGAGTTCTTTAATCTGCTTCATGGCGGCTGCAAGTTCAGAGGCAGGAACGACCTGTTCTCCTGCGGCCACAGCAGTAAGACTTCCCTCCTGGTATTGCTTGCGCCAGAGAAATAACTGGCTGGCTGCCACACCGTGTTGCCGGGCAACAAGGGAGACTGTCATTCCCGGTTCAAAACTCTGCTGAACAATAGCGATCTTTTCCTGTGTAGTACGCCGTCTGCGTTTCTCCGGTCCTAAGACATCAATCATCTGCTCTCCAATGACTAGTCTAAAAACTAGTATTAAGACTATCACTTAAATAAGTGATATTGGTTGTCTGGAGATTCAGGGGGCCAGTCTAATTTATTATAGAGTATATATATGTACTGCGTTTAAATCATGAAGACGACAACCTGTTTTACATAAATTATTCCTAAGTATTTTTCCAGAGAAGACCTAGGTATAATGATGTGCACTGTCTGGTTTTCTTACAACTGACTTAGCGATCTGCATATCCGTGATAACGCCTGAATAAATAGGACGAGAGAACTCTTAACCAAATAATCTAACACTTTTAATCGACAGGAATTAAAAACCCGGGGAGGTTAAAAAAACACAAAAAAATGGATGTTTATTCAACTCTGGTTACGGGTAGTGACTCCAACTTACTGATAGTGTTTTATGTTCAGATAATGCCCGATGACCTTGTCATGCAGCTCCACCGATTTTGAGAACGACAGTGACTTCCGTCCCAGCCTTGCCAGATGTTGTCTCAGATTCAGATTATGTCGCTCAATGCGCTGAGTGTAACGCTTGCTGATAACGTGCAGCTTTCCCTTCAGGCGTGATTCATACAGCGGCCAGCCATCCGTCATCCATACCACGACCTCAAAGGCCGACAGCAGGCTCAGAAGACGCTCCAGTGTGGCCAGAGTGCGTTCACCGAAAACGTGCGCCACAACTGTCCTCCGTATCCTGTCATACGCGTAAAACAGCCAGCGCTGACGTGATTTAGCACCGACGTAGCCCCACTGTTCGTCCATTTCAGCGCAGACAATCACATCACTGCCCGGTTGTATGCGCGAGGTTACCGACTGCGGCCTGAGTTTTTTAAGTGACGTAAAACCGTGTTGAGGCCAACGCCCATAATGCGGGCAGTTGCCCGGCATCCAACGCCATTCATGGCCATATCAATGATTTTCTGGTGCGTACCGGGTTGAGAAGCGGTGTAAGTGAACTGCAGTTGCCATGTTTTACGGCAGTGAGAGCAGAGATAACGCTGATGTCCGGCGGTGCTTTTGCCGTTACGCACCACCCCGTCAGTAGCTGAACAGGAGGGACAGCTGATAGAAACAGAAGCCACTGGAGCACCTCAAAAACACCATCATACACTAAATCAGTAAGTTGGCAGCATCACCCATATGTTAATCCGGCTGCTGCCTTGCGTTTTCACTCAGGATGCTGGGTTATAGCTGCAGTGATGTGCACGATCGCTGGGTTGATAAAATTCATTACAACAGACGACGTATATTTACCAGTAAAACTAATCCCAATGCACTCGTCCAACCAGAAGTGAAACAGCTGGCAATCATAGAACTTATACACAAAGAGTATCCACTTATGAAGTTACCACATGTATTGGTGTCTGCTGTACATTATTATATAAATGGAAAAATCAAGTTATCGTCAACAGTGCTTACCTTACCATGCTTAAACAATAGCTAGTATAAGTATGGCTCTGGTAGCTTTAGGAAAGACGCCTATCATGTCCCTACAATTTTGTAGTTCTGAGAGTTACTAACTGAAATAGTAACTCTCGTTTCAATAATTTAAATTTACTTTAATGCAGGTGTTTTTGATTACAGAAACACCAAACATCATACATTCTCTTCACAACTTCGCAGCAATAAAATCCATGGCAATCGCGCTGAAGACTGTAACGTTTTCCATAGCGTTGTCGCATCCAGTGTTCGAAAATAGACTGCATAATAATCCTTTTAACCCATATTCTAGATGCTTGAAGTGAATGAGAATCATTGTTGTCTTTATTCATGAAAACTTTACACCATGTGAAAATTACCGAATAAACAATATATTATACAGTGGTTTCCTTTTCTGTGATTAGTTTTCTGATAGCCTGAATACCCCCATTTATAAAGACACATGATATTATAGATATGAAGATGTTCTTCAGTTCTTATTAGATAAATTACATTCAAAACATTATATCCTCAATATCGTTGATGCTTGTGTAACTAAGATTTATATTTCTTTACCTGATGGTGTTAATATTTCAACTCCATTGTATATACGAGCTTTACACGTTACAAAAATTTCCATGCAAACTTCTAATTGGTAGAAAAAATCGAATTAACAACACAAACAAATAGAATATATTTTATAGTTAACATGATTTTTCACTTAGTAAGAAAGTAACCCGCCCTGAATATCGTTGACATGTTCCTGACTTAAATCCGGAGAACGTGACGATGACTGAGTTCAAACGCCCCCAACGTGATTATCCTCTAAAATAGCCGTTGTTGACCTGGTTGAAAAAGGTGAGGAGGAAATAGCCTGTGACTCGGACTGCTCTCCCCTCCCCGAGCAAAGAATCAGGGAACGTGAACCGCAGTTTTAGCTGGTGAACCAGAAAGCTGAGTTTCTTAGCTGGTTAACAATGAATCGCCACGGATAATTTAGACACTTCCGAGCCGTTGATAATACTGGTTTTCATATTCTGTCGGTGACATCTGATCGCTGGAACCATGCCGACGCTTACTGTTATAAAACATTTCGATGTAATCAAAAATATCGCTGCGGGCTTCTTCCCGCGTTCCGTAGATCTTTTTCTTTATCCGTTCGCGTTTCAACAACTGGAAAAAGCTTTCTGCAACCGCATTATCATGGCAGTTACCGCGACGGCTCATGCTGCCCTCCAGGCCGTGTGATTTCAGGAACGACTGCCATTCATTGACTGCCCTGATCCGAATGAACCAGCACCTGTTTTTGGGGATTACGCCGCCATACAGCCATCAGCAGTGCGTTCAGGACAATGTCTTTTGTCATCCGGGATTGCATGGACCAGCCGATAATTTTGCGTGAGAACAGATCAACAACCACGGCAAGATACAGCCAGCCTTCGTGGGTCCTTAGTAGAGTAAGAGGCAGGGCGTAGTCGGACTATTTCCCTGCCTCTCCTCCCCGAACCGGACGTGCACCTTTCAGCGCATCCGGCTCTCCATTTAAATGCTGGCGAACGCCATTGCCACTTCTGTAAAGCGCGATGTATACGTGTTTCTGGTCTCCGTCCTCAGATAGGGATTACCTTCGGGTAGCCGCCAGCGGAACAGCTTCTTGCCTTGCCCCACCAACCGGTACAGTATTTCGCCGCTGAGCTTGCCGTGATTGGTTTTACCAAATAAAACCCACGTTTTGCTCTGACCCGGTTTCGGTGATTTACACCACCACCTCATCAGGAAAGCGATACCTGTACGGTATTTGCGGGCCAGCCAGTGAGCCAGCTTCCAGAACACGACACGGTCGATATAACTGAAGACTTTGGCCTTAAAATCAACGAACTGATAGAACATGGCCCAGCCTTTCAGTTTTCGGTTGAGTTGTTCAGCCATATCGACTTTGCTTTCACTGTAGTTGCCTGATAACAGTGCTGTCAGCGATGCGGCGAAGTTTCTGGCTTTCTCCTGCGGGATCGTTGAGACCACTCGCATCTCGCCATAACGACTGCGTTTGCGAATGATCCTGTGCCCCAGAAAGATAAAGCCGTCATTAACATGGGTGATTTTAGTCTTATCCATGTTCAGCCTGAGTTTCAGACTGCCTTCGAGCACACCCCGACACTCCTCCCTGATGGCTTCCGCCTGTGCTTTGGTGCCTTTGACGATGAGGACAAAATCATCGGCATAGCGGCAGTACGCCACCGCGGGTTTCCACTGCCAGTTTTCTCTGACCGCCGTACTTCGGCCCCGTTGGATACTGTTATTCCAGTACCACCGATCTTTTCTGGCTTTCCCGCTCAGGTAGCGCTCATGCAGGTATTGATCGAACTCATTCAGCATGATGTTCGATAATAGCGGCGATATAACACCGCCCTGTGGCACACCTTCACTGGCCGCCCGAAAGAGACCGACATCGATATGTCCCGCCTTGATGGTTTTCCACAGCAGAGTCATGAAACGTGCGTCACTGATCCTGCGGCGTACAGCCTTCATCAGCAGTCGATGATGTACGGTGTCGAAGTAACTGGACAGGTCGCCTTCAATCACCCAGCGTCCCCGGGTTTCACCACAGTCCGTGAGCTGTAATTTCACCGTGCGGATCGCGTGGTGGACACTGCGCTCAGGCCGGAAGCCATATGAGAGCGTATGAAAATCACTCTCCCATATCGGCTCCATCGCCATCAGCATGGCCCGCTGAACAATACGATCCCGCAACGCGGGGATACCCAGTGGTCGCAGTTTGCCGTTGCTTTTAGGGATGTAAACCCGTCTGGCGGGCAAGGGCTGGTAGTGGCCTGAGAGTAATTCATCCCTGAGGATTTGCAGCTCAACAGCCAGTCTGGCCTGTAGCATTGTTTTGTTCACGCCATCAACGCCGGGGGTATGGGCCCCCTTTGATGAAAGCGTGATCCGCGCCGCTTCAGCCAGCCATTCTGGTTGTGTTATCAGACGCAGCAGCCGTTGAATCCGTAGGGACGGATCGGTGACTGCCCATGTGGCAAGCTTGCGTTGCATTTCGCTGATTATCAAAGGTCTTCACCTAGTTAGGTCAGTTAATTCACGTCGCAAACACATTCAAACTGCTTCCCTTCGCCATGTAATGGGCTTTCCCCATCGCGGACTACTACGGAAGCTCCGCCAGCCAGCGCGTCATCGGAGCCATGCCCCCTTAACATCCGTCGCTGACCTTCCCCGGTTTACCTGCCTGGACTCAGGCATACTGAGGAGGCTGCCCGTCGCACTCTTTATCCTTGCTTGCCGCAAGTTGGCAGAAGTCAGCAACGCAAGCGTGATAGACGCTGCTGCCCCGGTGTTTCGCATACATGTCAAAACACCTTCGACCGGCAGTGCTTACGTATCACTGCCAGTTCCTCCTGCACGGCCTGTCAGATCACGTAGGCCGTGGTGACGTTTTCAACCCACAGAGGCGGATTAATCACGTAGGCCGTGGTGACGTTTTCAACCCACAGAGGCGGATTAACGGGTTCATGTTCTTCAGCCTTTCAGTACTTAACCTTGAGGATCATCTCGGCTTAGTGATCTCGCCTCAATCCCCGTTGTCAGCGGGTTACATCACCCTGCGGGCATGCCGCAGGTCACTGCCGCTCAGGTTCTCCACCGTCACACCCGGTGGGATTGTTGGGTTTCTCATCGTGAGTTACCGGTTCAATATTCCAGACAGACTCGCGGTTCATTTAAGCATCCATGCCCGCCCTGAACTCCGGGCACACTATAGGTCACATCACCGCACCACACCTGATTTGGCTCGGTCACGGCGAACTGCCGTTCAAGGTAGTTAGGGATAGCAACATGTTCATGACCACCACGTTTATACCGGTGAGTCGGCTGCTGACAGCTGACCAGCCCCAGCTCTTTCATGAGCCTGCCAGCAAGCCAGCGTCCCATCTGGTAGCCTCTCCGGGTTGCCATTGTGGCGATGCTTCTTGCTCCGGCCGAACCGTGGCTGATGCCATGTAGCTCAAGTACCTGACTGCGTAATACAGCCCGTCTGCCGTCTGGTTTTTCAGGACGGTTTTTCCAGTATCTGTAGCTGCTGCGATGAACCCCGAACACATGGCAGAGTGTGACCACAGGATAATGCGCTCTGAGTTTCCCGATTATCGAGAACTGTTCAGGGAGTGTGACATCAAGAGCGGCGTACTTCGCAAAGCTGTCCGACTGAGGTACGCCTTTATCCGTGACAACACCTGTTGCTGGCCTGTTCGCCTGCTCTGTCGGGTGCTGGATGTTCATCCCAGTGGTTTTTACGCCTGGCTTCAGCAGCCGCATTCACAACGCCATCAGGCAGACCTGAGGCTGACAGGGCAGATTAAACAGTTCTGGCTGGAATCGGGATGCGTCTATGGTTATCGCAAAATCCATCTGGATCTGCGGGACAGCGGGCAACAGTGCGGAGTGAACAGAGTCTGGCGACTGATGAAACGTGTCGGGATAAAGGTTCAGGTCGGATACCGGAGCCCGCGGGCACGTAAAGGCGAGGCCAGTATCGTGTCGCCCAACAGGCTCCAGCGACAGTTCAATCCGGATGCTCCGGATAAGCGTTGGGTAACGGACATAACCTACATCAGGACCCACGAAGGCTGGCTGTATCTTGCCGTGGTTGTTGATCTGTTCTCACGCAAAATTATCGGCTGGTCCATGCAATCCCGGATGACAAAGGACATTGTCCTGAACGCACTGCTGATGGCTGTATGGCGCCGTAATCCCCAAAAACAGGTGCTGGTTCATTCGGATCAGGGCAGTCAATGAATGGCAGTCGTTCCTGAAATCACACGGCCTGGAGGGCAGCATGAGCCGTCGCGGTAACTGTCATGATAATGCGGTTGCAGAAAGCTTTTTCCAGTTGTTGAAACGCGAACGGATAAAGAAAAAGATCTACGGAACGCGGGAAGAAGCCCGCAGCGATATTTTTGATTACATCGAAATGTTTTATAACAGTAAGCGTCGGCATGGTTCCAGCGATCAGATGTCACCGACAGAATATGAAAACCAGTATTATCAACGGCTCGGAAGTGTCTAAATTATCCGTGGCGATTCAGACCCGTTGGGAATTAGCTTATAAAAAGGATGCGTCTCATGTAATGGCTGAGTTACTCAATACACTGCAATGAATGTACTCCATGAGCACAGCCTCGTTTACCGGTGAGGTGAATAAGGTTGCAAATGTGGCAGCCCATGCCGTGGTGAATGTCACACTGGCGGTGGCACAGGGAAATAATGCCCTTGTCGGTGCCGCAGGTGCTGCCACCGGCGAGGTGGTAGGAATGATCGCCACACAGATGTACGGTAAGCCGGTGAGTGAACTGAGCGAGACAGAGAAGCAGACGGTCTCAACACTGGCAACGGTTGCTGCCGGCCTGGCTGGTAGTGTAGCTGGAGTGTGTGGCGATGATGCCTGTCTTCAGGATGCGCTGGAGCACACTGCTTATTTCGCGAAAGAGTACACCAAAGTCAACGGCATCAATGAGCGCTTTGGTTTGTTCGTAATTTTTCACTGGCGCACCAGTAATTGCCAACTGTAACTCTAGTGATAATACCAGTATTAATTAATACAGAAACATCCGGACGCAGATGGCGTTCTGCGGGAATGATACCCGTGATAAAACATTCTGCGTGAAAGTGTTATTACTCTGAGGGGCTGTTTCATCCGGTATCAGAAGAAGTGCGCTCAGCCTTCGACAGAGACATTACCGGACTTCACAAAAGAGTATTAATGTTCAAGGGCAATAGTGCAGACGTGTTCAACATGGGTGAGATCGTGGTACAAGTCAGGCAAAGTCATCTTCTTACGAATTACTATTTTGAGATTAACCTCAATTTTACCCTTCTTAATATCCCTGATTGTTATGTTTTCAATAATGTTTTTCTGCTGATGGATGCGTGTTATCAGATTTTCGAGTGCATCGCGTTCATCAAGAATAACCCGGACTTTTACTTTTCCGGGAAACTGATCTTTAGTCTGTAAGAAAATAATGAATGGACTTAGTTTGATTGCCAATAAAAATAAAGCCGTGGAAAAAAAAGCATGAAAGTAAAAACCAGCGCCACAGGTGATTCCCACCCCGGCAGATGCCCAGACAATTGCCGCAGTCGTGAGACCTGAAATAGCATCGTCGTGTCGGTGCAGAATGACTCCCGCACCAAGAAAACCAACACCACTGATAATCTGAGCCGCTAGGCGCATAGGATCGCTACGGATATTCATCGAAATTTCAGCATAGTATTCAGCAGATTGTATTGATACAACAGTTAACACACAGCTGGCTACAGATAAAATAACGCAAGTTTTGAAGCCGACTGGTTTCCCTTTCGATTCTCTTTCCAATCCTATAATACCACCCAGAATAAATGAAATGCTGATTTTGATGATCGTAGTTAAAGGCAACAATCCTTGCTCATTGATGATGGCGGCCAGATTATTCATGCAATTACCTTAATGAAAAAAGTCTTTAACGATTAGTAGTGCGTTTTTTTCAATGGGAGATCTGCTTTGCGTTTTGAAATATCGTCCCGGAAGAATATCAGGAAGAATACGCTGACCACTGCGGCAACGCCTGCTGAAACCAGCCAAAATGTTTCCCATTGCGGTAACGCTTGTGGGCCTTGTTCCGTCACAGTGTTGTTAAATATTTGCCCGCATACGGTAGAGGCAAATAGCAAACCGACGCCGTTCGAGACGATGAATCGTAAACTTTGGGCTTGCGCTTTAATCTCTGGCGCGGCTTTACGGTCAACATAAATGTCGCCCACGGTAAAGAAAAAGTCCCAGCAAAATCCCTGCAACATCAGACCGATCAGCACAAACATCATGTTGGCATCCAGTGATGCATGAGCAAACAACAGGGTGCGGATAATCCAGCATACGGCACCCAACATGAGAGTAATTTTGAAGCCGGCTTTCAGTAAGAAAAACGAGAGCAGGAACATAAAAATGACTTCACAGGCTATGCCGACCTGCATCATTGACGCGGCGTTCTCGAATCCAAGCGCTTTTAAAAAGACTGGGATATAAGCGGAATAAGCTGTTTTAGGGATCATCAGGACAAAAATGCTGAGCATCAAAACCGAGAAACTACGGTCCTTGAAGAGTGCCAGAGCGTCCAGACATAACAGATCGCGGAGTGTAAATACGCTACCTTTTGCTTTCGGTGGTGTGTGTGGTAATGTAAAGCAGTAAAGGCCAAGCACGACACCGGAGGCTGATGCTATATACCAGGTGATGGTATTTCCGGAATAGCCCATTTCACCAATAATAAAACCGATGACCATAAAGCCAAATGTGCCGAACACACGAATAAAGGGGAAATATTTCACCCCGTTAATGTGGCTGAAACTGATACTGTTAGCCAGCGCAGTTGTTGGATAAAACAACAGACCGACTAGGAAGATCATGGTCAACGTCATACCCGTGTTTTGTGCCTCAATAAATTGTGGAACAAACAACAGTACACCAGCATTAATTAAATGCAGGATTGCCATGACTTTTTGTGACGAGAAAAAACGGTCGGCGACCATACCAATAAAGAGTGGAGAAAGAATGGTCGCCAGACCAAGCAAGGCATAAGATGAGCCAATAATGGTTGCCATACCATAGGTACTTAATACCAGTCCCATGGTCATATTCCAGGCACCCTGCATGAAATATTGTATGAACATCATAACCAGCAGACGTGGGGTTTTATTCAGGTCCATATTGCATATCCTTTATTGGTTGATACTCAGGTTAAGCCCATCCCAAGCGACAAGAATGTTCTCTTTATCGCATGCTGCTACTAGCTCATCGTGCAGGAGACCGCCGCTGTGTGAAATATGCGAGACGACAAGTTGACTTGTTTTCTTCAGGCAGTCCAGTTCCGCCAGTCTGTCCCTGGCAGCGAACACCGTTTCCAAACTCATATGGTTATTGGTACGATTTTCTCCATTAAAGCCGTAGGTACACTCCAGAACGGCCAGATCAATTTTTTTCCCTTCCAGCCACTGCCAGGTGAGCTCAGGAAACCAGCCAGAGTCATGACCGTAAAATATTGACTGGCCTTCTTTTTCGATAAACCAGGTATAACAAAGCTCCCATTTAGCATGGTTAGCCAGCAGCGGAGTTATCCGATAGCCACGGGTATCTACGGTGACGAAGGGTACCAGGCAATGAAAGGCAAAGCGCTCTGCGCTATAGCCCGGCAAAACCTCTGCCGCACCGTTAATCGCACGATCGTTACCAAAGATATTCAGCGGATGGGTAATCTCAAATCCGTAACCCTCCATTCGGCTGAAAAGATCGCCGACGTTGAAATGATCGGGATGAGTATGGGTAAACAGAAGCGACCTGATTTCAGTTGCATCCATGTCGTCGCGCAGCAGCTGTTGGCTAAATTCCGGCGCGACGTCAATCAACAGTTGATCATCAATAATCGCGGAAGAGTGTGTACGAATGTTTTTTCCCTTACGTATACGGGCTTGCTGACAGTGCTCACAACGACAAAAAGGATTGGGTATCCCTTCGGATGCCGCGGTTCCCAGAAAATGAATTTTCATGTTTCCCTCTTACTCAAAACAGAGTGTTGTTTTTTGAAAAAAAATGTAATAAGACGTTATTGGAACGTGTCAATTATTATCTTGCAAACTCAAGCCAACAACGATCTTTTTCTTTAAAAGTGATCCTCTTCAAAGATTTAAAAATTTATATTTATTTTTCAATATATTGAAATTTTAACTCATGTGTATGAGTCGTGTGGTGTTGAGAAGTGGTTATAAGGATGTGTTGATAAAATACACTTTTTTATTTTGTAACGTTCAAATTATCTTGCTGAAGATAGTTTTCTGATGAGCGCAGTGCTAGCATAAAAGCATTAGGGGAGTGATGTAAAAATGCCAACTATCAAAGACATAGCAAGAATTGCCGGTGTGTCGCATGGGACTGTCTCAAATGTGCTCAATGGCAGAGGAAATGTAAGCGTTGAGAAGATTGAAGCGGTTCAACGTGCGGCCCAAGAAGTTGGCTATCAGTTAAATGCGCAGGCTCAATCATTGAGAGCTAGCAAAAGTCAGGGAGTGGCCTTGATTCTGCCAGGCATCAATGCGGAACGTTACTATCAACTTTATCGGGGATTACACCAGGTCTTGCAACCTTCACTCTGCGAACCGATTGATCTTTACCTGACTAATGATTTGCCTAATCTGGAACTGGATATTTTACAAACGCTGGCGGCAAAGTCTTACCAGGCTATTGTCACTGTGAGTTGCTTGGATAACAGCCAGCCCTATTACGACATGCTCAGGCTCTCCCCGGAGAATGTGTTTTTTGCGTATCGTCAGCCCGCCAGTGCAGTTTGTTATTTTAGCCTTGACTACGTGACCGCAGGGGAAGAAGCTGCAAGGAGGGCACTGCAGCAGCACCCGGGTCATATTGGTGTTTTCTGTGAACCGCTGGAATTTTCCCACAGCGCGCGCTTTACTCAAGCGATACAAATGGTATGCCGAAAGTTAAGCCTGCACACAAAGCTTACAATTATACCCGCGCATGCCAGTGAAGTTAACACTGTCGCGTTTGAATTTTTCCAAGGGGTCATACCCGATCTGTTTATTGTTCAGGACAGTGAGAAGACGCGCGCACTGACGCAGGCGGCTTGGTTTGGAAGTTCTCAGCCCTGCCCGCCGATAGTACAACTGAGTGACAATCTTCCTGCATCTTTTGATGGAATCACCAGCTATCAGATGGATTATGCCCGCCTGGGAACAACTATTGCTGCATGTATTCGCCAACCCAAAAGTAAAAAGAAGCACCATATTCTGACGAATTGCGGTTTTTCTTGGAATGGACAATGCGCTCCGTCTCATGAGACCGAGACGACACTGAATATGTTAATTTTGCCCAGCCCTTCGACCGATGCGCTGAAGAAATTGTTACCCCACTTTTATCGTCAGACCGGCATTAAGGTTAATCTTGCGGTTTATCCGTATGATGAAGTTTTTGAAATTCTCTCTCATCTTCACTTGCACCCTTATTACGATTTACTGCGAATCGATATGGCGTGTTTTCCCTGGTTTGCAGAAAAAACATTATTACCGCTGGAATCGGTCTCCCCTGAGCTCCCGTTATTGCTGGATAACTTCTCTGAGCAACTTCAACAGTACTTCAGCCTGGTGAATGGGACTGCATGGGCAATTCCCTTTGATGCCAGTATGCAGCTTCTGTTTTATCGACGAGATCTGTTTGAAGATGCAACGATTAAACGGATGTTTTATGAATCCACAGGAAAAGAGTTAACTCTACCAGAGAATTTCGCACAATTTGATGAGATTGCTACTTTCTTTAGTCAACGGCATCAGCCAAAAAATAAACAGCGTCCAATGGGAACTGCGGTAACGTTGGGCAGTTCAGGACTTATTGCCACTGAGTACTTGCTGCGTTACTACGCGTTAGGTGGGCGATTGGTGCGTGAAGGCGAGCCGATACAACTTGATACTTCGCTTGCTGCCGTTGCACTCGAAGAATATCTACAACAGTTGCCTGTTGCCGTGAATATTGCCGGTGAGTGGTGGAACGATGCTGTTAAACAGTTTGAGTGTGGAAATCTCGCCATGCTGATTATGTATCTCAATTTGTTTAACGATGTTGCGCATACGACCATCGCTCCCACGATCGGCTATGCTCCCGTTCCAGGGCAGCTTCCACAATTGGGTGGTGGTTCTATTGGAATGTCTCGCTACAGTAAGAAGAAAAAACAGGTTGAGCAGTTTTTTCATTGGCTTTATTCCGATGAAATTTCGCGTCATCTGGTTCTGTTGGGGGGCAACAGCGCTTGGTCTGGAATATGTCACGATCAAAACGTTCTCAATCTCTACCCGTGGTTTAATTTGCTGAATGAAAAAGGCATGAAGGGAATACGTGAGTCTCAGGGAAGTCAAGGTGAGCCTTTTAACCTGCGTCAGGCAGAGATTATCATTGGGCAAGGGGTGACGAATGCGATTAACGGCATTATGAACGTCAATCAGGCTGTGGAATATATCAATGCACGGATCAGAAACGAAACGGGGGCCTGAAAATGTGACACCTCGAGCCTGTCCATCATTCGGTGTAAATGTCTTTCTCAGAAGTGACCGTCAGGGCGGTCACCGAATTCGATAATAAAGCGACTCATTACTATCCGCCAGTCCTGAAGTGGCATCGTCCATTTCTGTGAGGCTGACTGGATAGCCAGCCACACCACTTTTTTCACCGATTCATCTGTCGGGAACACTTTCCGTTTCTTTATCGCATGTCTGATGACGCTATTCAGCGATTCGATTGCGTTAGTGGTGTAGATAACCTTGCGGATCGCCTCCGGGTACACAAAGACGGTGGCAACATTCGGCCAGTTTGCCCGCCAGCTGCGACTTATCTGCGGGTACCGTGCATCCCATTCCTTCCCGAACGCATCCAGCGCCTGCAACGCGCCTTCTTCCGTGGCTGCGCGGTAAACCTGTTTCAGATCACGGGTTACCGCTTTATAGTCTTTCCACGCCACGAATCGCAGGCTGTTGCGTACCATATGTACTATGCACAACTGGAGCTGCGTCTCCGGGGAGACGGCATTAATCGCTTCCGGGAAGCCTTTCAGGCCGTCCACGCAGGCGATAAGGATATCGTTCAGGCTGCGATTTTTCAGTTCCGTCAGTACATTCAGCCAGAACTTTGCACCTTCATTTTCGGCCAGCCACATACCCAGCAACTCTTTCTGACCATCAAGGTTAATACCCAGAGCCAGGAACACCGCTTTGTTGATAACCCGGCTGTCCTGCCGTACTTTCAGGACAATACAGTCAAGATAAACAATGGGATAAATCGCATCCAGAGGACAGTTTTGCTATTCAACAACCTAGTCGATTACGGCATCGGTTACTTTCGATATCAGCGCTGGAGAGACGTCTGCATCGTACATTTCTTTGAAGACTGAGGTAATTTCGCGGGTAGTCATCCCTCTGGCATACAGTGCCAGGATCTGGTTGTCCATGCCGGTAATGCGGGTCTGATTTTTCTTCACCAGTTGTGGTTCGAAGGAACCATCATGATCACGTGGAGTACGTAATTCCATCGGCCCGTCGGTAGTGGTGACGGTTTTCGTGGAATTGAATCGCCACGGATAATTTAGACACTTCCGAGCCGTTGATAATACTGGTTTTCATATTCTGTCGGTGACATCTGATCGCTGGAACCATGCCGACGCTTACTGTTATAAAACATTTCGATGTAATCAAAAATATCGCTGCGGGCTTCTTCCCGCGTTCCGTAGATCTTTTTCTTTATCCGTTCGCGTTTCAACAACTGGAAAAAGCTTTCTGCAACCGCATTATCATGGCAGTTACCGCGACGGCTCATGCTGCCCTCCAGGCCGTGTGATTTCAGGAACGACTGCCATTCATTGACTGCCCTGATCCGAATGAACCAGCACCTGTTTTTGGGGATTACGCCGCCATACAGCCATCAGCAGTGCGTTCAGGACAATGTCTTTTGTCATCCGGGATTGCATGGACCAGCCGATAATTTTGCGTGAGAACAGATCAACAACCACGGCAAGATACAGCCAGCCTTCGTGGGTCCTGATGTAGGTTATGTCCGTTACCCAACGCTCATCCGGAGCATCCGGATTGAACTGTCGCTGAAGCCTGTTGGGCGACACGATACTGGCCTCGCCTTTACGAGCCCGCGGGCTCCGGTATCCGACCTGAGCCTTTATCCCGATACGTTTCATCAGTCGCCAGACTCTGTTCACTCCGTACTGTTGCCCGCGGTCCCGCAGATCTAAATGGATTTTGCGATAACCATAGACGCATCCCGATTCCAGCCAGAACTGTTTAATCTGTCCTGTCAGTCTCAGGTCTGCCTGATGGCGTTGTGAATGCGGCTGCTGAAGCCAGGCGTATAAACCACTGGGATGAACATCCAGCACCCGACAGAGCAGGCGAACAGGCCAGCAACAGGTGTTGCCCAATATACTCAACATGAACTAGATCTGGTTGCTGCTCAGCTAAACAACAGACCGAGAAAGACACTGAAGTTCAAAACACCGAAAGAGATAATTGAAAGGGGTGTTGCATTGACAGATTGAATCTACAACGGCTTTTTTTAATATGTCCCGTTCGTCGGTAACCCGCTTCAGCTCTTTCTGGAGACGGCGGATCTCGGCCTGAGCATCTGACTGTTCTTTATTAGTGGAAGAATCCGGACCGTACTTCGTTATCCAGGAGTAAAGGCTGTGGGTGGTGATATCGAGACGTGTTGCAACGCTGGCAACAGAATAACCGCGATCAACAACCTGTTTGACTGCTTCAATTTTAAACTCTTCGGGATAACGCTTACCACTCATGGGCACCTCTCTTTAAGTCATCTTAAATGACTCTGAGGTGTCTATTAAACCTGTGGCGATTCAGTGAGAAGCCTCGCCCGACAGGGCGGGGAGCAGTCACTATGGATTTTCTTTGGCGCGGTCTGGCCATTAGGGGTCATGTTTGCTGCAACGTTTCTTCTGATGTGGATATTCACCCTTCCAGGTGATTTCTATAGAAAAAAAGCCAGACATTGATACAATCGCTGCGGGTGCTTGAGGCTATCTGCTTCAGGCATTACCCGAAAAGCAGATAGAAGAAAGCCCCAGATAACATTACGCGTCCTGCAAGACGCTTAACATTAATCTGAGGCAATATCTATGCTTAGCATACGTAGATTAGCCTCTTACCGACCAAAAGGTCAAGGAGAAGCAGGCTATGAAGCAGCAAAAAGCGATATTAATCGCTCTGATCGTCATCTGTTTAACCGTCATTGTGACGGCACTGGTAACGAGGAAAGACCTCTGCGAGGTACGAATCCGAACCGGCCAGACGGAGGTCACTGTCTTCATAGCCTACGAATCTGAAAGGTAAGAGACCTGGCGGGGAGAGATCCCATAAGCGCTAACTTAAGGGTTGAACCATCTGAAGAATGCGACGCCTCGGTGCCTCGTTAAGACGATGCCTCGCGTTCTTCAATTGCGTTTTGTAGGCTGTCAGGGATACTGTCCCACGAATGGCCACCTGTAAGCTCCAGATGACCATTTTTGTTATTCTCCACAACGAGTTAGTTCTTCTTTTCGGATCCGGCACTTCTGGGGGGGAAATCCAGCGATGGCTGGATTATGTCGTCAATTAAAAATGCGGCGAGTAGATTAGCAAATATCCACGCTTTCGCGAGTTCAGGTTCCTTTGCACGCAAAGCATCCAGGTGCAGCAAACTTTTGAGCCGCTTAAAAGCCAGTTCAATTTGCCATCGCAGACGGTAACAATCAGCCACTTGCTCTGCTGAATATTCATCTTCCGGTAATGATGTTAGCAATAGCACATGGCCCGCTGCTTCCAGCGTTTCCGCCTGAACTACTCGTCCTTTTCGACGATTCTCGCTGAGCAGTCGGGTTTTACTGATTAATGCTTTTTCGGGAGGAAGTGATACGGCAATGAGACGTGCCGGAAAGGGAGCTCCGGCTTTTTTATTACCTGAATTGCCTATCATTACAGTGGTTTCACCGTTCTTACCGCAATCCAGCCCGCGCAGAAAACCCATCATGTCAAAGCGCATTCCTTCTGCAGTTAACCAGCGCAATCCTCGCCAGTGAACCCGGACGATATAATCAGCTTCTCCAAAAGCAAGTGAGCGGATACATTCGGGACGCGAACCGAATCCCCGGTCAGCAATGCGTATCTCGTCTGCCGTTTGCGCAAATCGGTCCAGCCGTTCAGCGTCTCTGCTGTCGGTTAGCTCAAAATCAGTGAACTGACAGGTATGAGGATCATATCCCATATGTAGTCGCCATTCAGCGCTGCCGCCCCCGGGCGCACTGATTGCTGTTCCATCGACAAGACGCAATCTCTTTCCGCTTGTACAACCCGTAACTGCGGCGCGTACAGCAAGTGTTTGTGCGGCAAGTATGCCAAACCAGTCGGCGGCATTCCGCAGCCGCTTCAGGAGAGCCACGTCAGATAATGTTGCAACGTCATGGAGCTGAGCCCATGCAGTGACTTCACGTAATGACATCCCCCCGGGGCCGTAAGCCAGCCCCAGACGTAGCAGAGTTGCAGCATCACGAATTTCGCGGCGGCGGGTTAGAGCCCCGGCATTACGTGCCGAAGTATCCAGTTCTTCGGGCTTACCAATATGGGCCAGAATTGCTGACCAGTTATCGTGAGAGTAATTCATCGGCACGTTAAATCATATCAGGCGTAATACCACAACCCTTAAGTTAGCGCTTATGGGAGAGATCCCCGCCACTCTTCGTGTGTCAGGTATCCTCAATGCACCCTTTCCTCTCCAAATAAAAAAGCTCCCGAAGGAGCTTTAAAATACAAGGGATGACTCTTAATCCCACTCAATCCAGTTGTAGACGATACGAAGTGACGGGCGCACAGCGGCAGTCACATCTTCGGTACTAAAGTCGATTGCATCACTGTAGATTTTGCAGTCCAACATTTCAATTGTTGTAGCAGCTTTTGTCACAGCGTTAACCCCGGAAGATTTGGATTCAGGGGTAGCAGCCATCGTGATATCAACATAGTCCTTCGCCGCAATGCGATCCTTAATGAACTGAAGAATATCGCCTTCGATAGTCTCCACGCACTGGACCTGGATTTCCCCAGAGTTTCGAATTGGTCCGTGCTGGTTGAACTTCACACCATTCGGACCATAGTCCTCCACATTCTCTCGAGTCATTTCAGGGATTTGCGACGTGCGAACCAGTACGCTGATATCTTCATGGCCTGCAAAAGTGAGCTGGAATTCAGAAGATACCAGTCGTTCGCCTTTGGCCGCGTTGGCAGTATAGCGGCCCTTAATAAATTTACGGTTTCCCTTAGTGTTATTGTGCCCCATATAAAATCCTTTTACTGGAACGCCCGAACAATATCGGAGCTGTTATATATCGAAGAACCGGTCAACTGGAGGTTGACGGTGTTTTTCAGGAAATATCCATTACTGTCCCTTGGCGCATCGAGATCAAAACTTAAGTCCTGGATGGCGACATCGGTGATGTTGATCCGGCGACCAATGTTTAGCGTCACGCGCTCCGGGATTCGACCACCAACATTGGCCGCTTTTAGTTCCTGGCTAATCATGGCTGTCAACGCGGCGATAGCGCCTGAAACTTCAATGAATGGATTGTTCAAAGCAATGAAAGTTACAGGCAGCGTGAACGTCGGCGGAGTCCCCCCTTCCCAAACCATTAAGCTATTCCAACGGGCAACCGACGTTGTTTCAGTACCTACTTGCACAAAACCACCCAGAGTACCAGAAACAGATCCCATGGACATACCGGTAAACGGCGCTTCCCAATTCTGGGCCATGTTCATTGCCGCTCCCTGGCTGATATATCCGGTAACCTGGTACTGAGAGTTCGTTAAAGTAACTTTCAGATATGGCGATACACCGTCAGCCTGGCTGTAAACCCCATAAGCTATAGGAGCCATTCAAGTTAAAGGCCGGAGTTCTCCGGCCTCCTCCTTTAGCCAAGGCGCTTACGGCGCAGTTTCATTGACTTTTTGCGGGCAAGTTTTGCCGCGCCGGTCTGGGCTTTTCGACGCGCTTTTTTCAGCGCCGATTTTTGAGCCGCAGTCAGACGTTTTTTACGCAGGCGTTTACGGATGAGTTTGATCTCACCGTTACGAACAACCTTCTTAAATGCTTCAGTCAGCATTTCATCAGAAGTGCCAGCAACAACAAACGCCGCTTCCAGTTCGTCGCGGTCGTCGCTATCTAAACCAGCGATAGAGGCACCAACATCAGCAGCTGCGTCGTCGTCTTCATCGTCAGCCAGTGCTTCGATCAGGTCATCATCTACACCGCATGCTGCGAGGAAGTCAGCAACATTTGCCCATGCTTCGTTATAGGCATCGTCCTGTTCTTCTGTAACTTCGGAGTCGTCGTCATCAGAGATACCAGCGATAGCCTGAACGAAACCATCAAGGGAGTCGAAAGTCAGATCACCGCTATCAGCCCAGGCGAAAACGGCGTCGGCCGCATCACTCAACGCATTCTGCATAGCACTTCGATTTGCAGCTTCCAGAATCATCTGGTGCGCCTGTTCGACGGTCCATTCTTTACCGTCTTTCCCTTCCAGGATTTGCTCAGGAGCCGTGGCAGATGGAGCGTTATCGTTAGTCTGTGCCGCCGGTTCCGGATTATTATTAATAACCGGATCTGTTGTCGGTTCGGCGCTTGCTCGGGCAGACGCCATCAACTGCACAGGATCAGAGTTCAAAGCGAAACGAGACAGTCCATTCCCCAAAAATGCCCCGGATTGAAAAAAGTTTTTGCTCATTGTATTTCCTTACTTAATAAGCAGCGGTACGCCCTGGATACGACGGGCTACGCCAGTCGGGCAGCAGGCCCAGACTACTTCCCATTTATCGAATTCCGCCTGCGTAACTTTCAGCACATACGGTTCTGTACCGTCAGCATCAGGATCACGAGGAGCCACCAGAGCGCCGGAGGCGACAAAGCGATCCAAAAGTTTGGTCATCCCTTTAGTCAGGCCAGACTCAGTAATGCCGTCCGGGTTATGCTTCATCTGTCGGGCTAACTGGACAAAGAAACGGCTGATTGCGTTCATCAGGGATGGGACGTGCTGGAAATGCAGATAGTTGTCCTGCGTGCAGCAAGTTAAAGCATCATCGATGATCATCTGGCCCGAAGTACCTACAGATACTTTATTGAGTCGGCCCTTGACCATAGCTTCTTCGTCCGGGGTGTCTTCAGGATACAGCGGCTGAAGTGATGCACGAGCAATGACGGCACGTTCTTCACCAGCCGGTGAGTAATGCCAACCGCCGACATCGGAGTTTTTCTTGACGCCACGAGCTTTCGCCGCATACGCCGCGCCAGACAGACCGAAGACCACGCGGGATTGGGTCCATTTGTCTTTGCAGGAGAACGGGAAATGATAGACAGCACAGCTTACATAATCGGTACCAAGTAAACCGGTATCTTCAACAACAGAGATCGCTTCCGTGTACGTCAATGTCGGTTTGACATCAAAGAAGCCATCAATCAAGCGATCAGAACAGATATTACCTAACGCAGTGATCGCCGCATTGTCATAGCAACCCAGGCCGAGAACAGCGGTGTACATGTACGGCGCATTGTTCAGCACTTTCACCGCACGCAGGTAAGCAGCAGTGGAAATGTTCGACTGATCGCCGTTGGTACCGCCAGTGAACGCCAGCGATTTTTTATTTGTTACTTTCGCCGTCGAAATCAGCTCTTCATTAACAACCGCGCGCAGATATTTAGAACGGGCTTCCAGAGCCGTAGGCAGATAACACAAGCGGCCCATGTCATCTTTCGCTTCTTCCGCCAAAGACACAGTGTGTGTCTCCAGGGTCGTTACCACACCGAGCGAAGTCGTCTGGGTCAGTTTTAAGAGGAAGCGTTCATTACCCGCGCTGTCCGCTGTTGCCGTTTCGATGGTTAACTCACGGGTAGGAGAAATACACGGATCACCATCATCAACGTAGATAGCAAAGGCTTCGCCGCTATCAAGTTCAATTTCAGAACCGTATGGCAACGTACTGTAAGCCGGTTCGCCTGATTCATCGAACATAATAATCGGGAACTTCGCATCATCCGGAACAGCACGGACAACATAACCAGACGTTTGCTGAATAGCTTCGTACACATGGCGAATTGGTTCGAACTGTGAGCCGGAGGACGGCTTCAGCGGTTCGCCGAGAACATCTTCGTAATTGGACTCAGTAACCGCAAGAACAGTAAACGGCTTGCCACGCGCAAATACGCCAATACCAGCCCACAAGCTGCTATTTAATACAACACCGGTAGATAACGTCGCATCGGCATTGATCGGGCTAACAGCGACACCGGATGCATTACCTAATGACTGTTGAATTGAATATTGAGACATAACTTTCCCTGTTATGCGCCCCGCACGGGGCGCTATGTTAAACGGAGAACTTCCCCTGATTACTCAGACTCACCGGCATCAATCGTGTCGCCGCTTATAAAGTTAAGCCCGCCTTTTTTGGCCATTGTCAGCGTTACACGAGTGAAGTAATCAGCGCCGTTGCGTGGGTGCATATCGTTGATAGCCGAACCCCACAGCGTGGTACGGTTGACCAGCGCCGGAGTGGTCGGATGCTGGAACGGGATGGCCGGGACAGCATCACCAGTCACGAAGCCTGCTTTACCCGGATTTTCATCACGGACGTAGGACAGCACATCCATCGAGCTGAACTGAATGTTCTCTGTCGTTAAGTTCTTACAAATACCAGCAGGTACTTCGTACACTTTCACGTTACCGAACAGGGTACCGATGTAGTGAACATACGGAGTCTGGATATAGTCTTCGGCTGGCTGGAAGAAATCCTTCGGCAACTGTTTGAAGAAAGATGCTGCATCAGCACCAGCAAACATCCCCATCGCACCAGAAGATTTAACGCGCTCAATAATGTCGCGATATACAGTCTGGAATTTGCCACGAATGATGGTTGCCCATACATCAAAGGACTGGTTAACCGGCAGAGCGATGTCAAAGGTGTCGGTCGCAAGAGTACGCCAGATCATGATGCGAAGACGCAGCATATCCTGTTCATGAGACAGGTATTCCTTCAGGGTGCGGAACTGTAGGGAACCCAGGTCCAGACCAAATTCACGCTGTGCTTCACACGCCGCCTGTACCGTGTGCTCAGCCGCGATAACGAACTGACTTGGGAACAGGGTGTATTTCTTCATTTCGTGGTTGATCAGCGGGATCAGCTCAGGAGCGGCTTCAATATTGATTTCCGTCTCAATTGCGATCTCAGTGCCTTTATCCGGCGCTTTGGAGAACGACAGGGCAATCTGACCAATGTTGTAGTTCAGAGAGCAGGTAACAGTGATTTGCTCACCAGCAGCATTAGTAAACGAGTGAAGTAGGCTGCCGGAACCGTTATCAACAACAGACTTAATACGGTTAACGTAGATGTTAGTGCGACCTTTTCGGATTGGTACATTCTGGCCTTCGAAGTCTTCCATCTTGAAGGTTGCGGTTTTGCTGGTGCCATCGGAGCTTGCCACCAGCACATAGCGGCGACGTAACTGGCTGTACACACCGACGGATTGCATGTCCAGAACATCACCAGCAGCATAAGAACCAAAAGATGAACCTGCCACGTTAAAGACTTCATAGATGTCGGACTGGTCACGCGTAACCGGAATGAAGGTACACGCATCAGCGGTAGCTGCCCCCAACTGAACAGGCAGGATCATCGCGAGGAATAAAGGCAGACGCATAACACCGTCAGAAACGCTCATCATCTCTGCTGCGACGGATTCCAGCATCGCTTTATTAGTGGCATCCATGCTATTGCGGGTGGACTCAATCAGGCAGTTTTCCAGCGTCTGGTGGCAGGAGGCCAGAATTTCCGGACGCGGCATAGATTTATGTGCTGCGGCGTAGTCAGCCAGTGCACTTGCCCACGCTGTAGCGATTTGAGCGGTGGCATTATCAGAGATACCCGCAAAAACCGGGTCTTTACGTGCAGCTTCAAGGATAGATGCGGCACGCGCGGCATCATCTTTAATGAATTGGTTATCAGTACCGAACTGCGCAGTGCTTGCCCAGCCAAGCACAGCTTTAGAGCGTTTTGCGATATCTGCAATACGATTCTGGTATTCGCGTAAGTTACTCAATTTACTCTTCCTTAAACACAAGGCACTTGTGTGAATCCCTTTTCGGAAGAGATTTTATTGAAAGTCACTTGTTGACTTTCTCGTGACAAGCAATTTTTTTATTTTTTTCGGGAGTAGGGGAGGAAGGTAAAATCCAAGGTGAAATCGTGGCGATTTCACCTTGAAATTTTAGAGGGATTTACTTTAAAAACAGTAGTTTAATAGTGAAATTTGAATGGCGAAAGTTTAAGGCTTCGGCTTTTTATCGAGGCTCTTTCTAAGGATATGCCCAATCATCCTGTCGAGTTCTTCCTGTAGCTCTTTTGAAAGTCGATTAAACTCATAAGAAAATGCACGGCCTTTCACGCGCTTCCTTGCAAAGCGATCCTTGTCCTCAAATTTCCATAATTCAGTAACTACGGACTTATCTTTAGAACCTTTATCCGTGAGTAGTGAGGCTTCCTTTGTTATCAAGCGCAGGATTTTATTTTTAACTTCATCTTCGGCCATTTCTTCAATGGATAAGATGTCGTTTATTTCCGGGGATATGTTTTGAATAAGCTGATCAAACTCTAAATTCTTGTTCCCCATTTCGTCGCCAACAGCACAAAGCGTTTTGTAGTCCGAAAAGGTTAATTCCGACTGCACAGGGAAAAGGGCGACTAATTCTTCCGGAGCACTCGCTGCCTGGAGAGCACGCGTGACCTTCGCCTGAGACAGCCCTTCTTTGGCTGCAATATCCTTCTGACTCATCCCATCATTTTTCATTCGCATCAAACGCAGACCTATTTCTCGAATGCTGTGCTGCAATGCTGTCTGAACGTCTTTCGCTAAATTTTGCGCTTCCTGAACGCTGATCTCCTGGTCCGTGACTAAAACCCGCAACCCTACGTTCTCTAAGATGGCAGAAGCTCGACGCCGGGAACCATCCAAAATTTCAATTTTCCCTGTAGCCCGTCTAACACCTATTGCAGGGTAAAATTGCTGATGCTTAATAGTGCTTCGGATACTTTTTAATGATTTTGGCGTAAGAGATGCCTGGTCACGCCCGTTGTTATGCTGATCAACAAAGGTATCGCTTTCTACCTGGTTCGGAGGTATTACCTCTTCAATAAATGTGGCCTGGCGACCAGTTGATAACTTGAATACCTGCTCGACTCGATCGCCAGAGGCTGAAGAACTATCAAATCCGCTTAATATTGAAGGATTAAGGGTTCGCCCAATTGTTGGTCTGTTTTTCTTTGACATGGGGGTTTCTTACTCCTCAGTTAGATCTGATAAATTCAATACGGTCAAAAACTGCTTTAGCAAAATCTTCCGCAGCAATTCGCGCGTTCTTCAATGCATCAGCACTACCAACATACGTTGCCGGGTTAGCTGAAATAACAGTGTCAAAAGACTCGCCGCAGCGTTCAAAACCGTCAAGGCGAGGGAGGACAACATCAAGCATATCCCCACCGAACACTTCTTTAGCCAGGCTATGGCAATACTTATGGTCTGCCTTGTTACTCAACTTGGACATAAAACCAATGTTAGTTGCAAGCTGACACTCGCAGCCTTCATCCGAAATGAGTTTCACCAACTCAGGAAGGCGGGCAACGTATTTAAGCGATGAGTGGAAATCAACCGTTGCAGGCGGCAGAGGTGTAAACAGTATATTGGCCGAGGCCAAAGCATTTTTCAGGAAGGCGTCAAGGTGAGGACCACTATCAACGAGGATAAAGTCATAATCGCTCTTCAGCTTATCAATCACATTTTCTTTCAGGACTGCATGGATGTTCTGACCCGGTAGATGCTCATTGCACAGCTCTCTCCAATCGGATGCAATAAAGGCATCGTCAATCGACGCAGGCATAACGTCAACCCCAGGTACAACAGAAGGAACAATAAACTCCTCTAACAGCTCTTCACGGCTTACATTCTGCAACATAGCCTGTGCAGATGTTGCGTTTACGATACCAATAGAGTGTTTATGGCTTAAAAACATCGTTGCTGAAGATTGCGGATCAAGGTCAATAACCAGAATCCTTAAATCTTCCATCAGAAGATGAGGATGAGCACGCATTGCATGCGCCAGAGAAACCGTCGATACAGTTTTTGACACACCGCCTTTAAGATTGGAGATGAAAATCACATACGCTTCGCTGTAGCGATCCCGGTATTTTGGCACTCCGCGATGTTCATATATGTCAATGATGTTCTGAATTGACATCGCATATTTCATTGAAGAGCCAGCAGGGCGTTTATCGAAAACATAACCCTTTTCTTCCATTTCACTTACGGCATAGTCAACGTTCGCACGAGTCAGTAGAGGCAATTTTGCCAGTGCCGCTTTCGCATAGACCTGGTAAAACTCGTTCGCGTGTAGCTCATCCTTTTGCAACTGTACTTGTTCAGTCAGAACATTGAGCATTCTATTTGCTCTTTGAGCAACCTTGTGAAGCTGGCTGGAATCACTCATCGAAAGTCATCCTTTATGCTGTATTTTTGAATTTAATTAAAAATGCTGCATAAAATAATAATGTATGCGTAGATGCTTGTACATAGCATTCTCTGCATGTTTGGTTCATTTTGCACGATTGAGAGTTACAAGGAGGGCACAAAAAAGCCCCGTTCAGGGGCATCAGTGTTATTTGCTAAGAGCAGCGAATAATCGTTCGAAATCGATAGTATCTATAGCACGCGTAAGCGCCGGAAGTTCAGCCTCAAAGTACCCGTGTCGATCGTAAAAGAAGGGACCGAAGAGCGAGGCATGTTGGATTCTACTTCGCCCCAGCCCGGACACACAGTTAAGCCCATTACCGGCTAAAAGGCTAAAAAACTTCTCTGGATTATCGTGGTAAAGCTGGGAATCAATGGTGGCGGTTAACTCTTCCATAGGGAAGCACACCCGCCCTGTATCCCAGGGATATTTAGTCCGAAGCATAAACATTGCTTTCAGCAATTCACATTGAGCGCGGATCGCGTCCGGTTCATAGCCAGATATGGAGACATAAGCCACGTCCCTCATTCCTGCGTCATCTTTGAAAGTCACGATAGAAGTAACATCCAGCTCTTTTTCGAAAGAGCAAGCAGCATCTACTGGACGCTGAAGTAAATCATTCGACTTAATGCGCTCGAGAATCCCTCCCCACATATCATTTAGATATTCGATATGAGCCAAAACCTTATCAAGACACTCTCGTGTAAACCATTCAGTATGCCCGCCACCGACGCTTTTCTCCCACGGCGCATTCCAGGGGAAAAAGGTTGCGTGTAAAGCCCGCTCAAGATTAACCATTGCCAAACGCGTACCACGATAGACCCGTGAAAGCGCAAAATCGGGACTCACTTGTAGCCCTTTAAACCGTGCCAATGGACCACATGAAATGCCGATTTTAAAAGTATCTCCGTTCTCTGGCACCAGAACGTAGAGGTAGTGTTGTTTCTCTTCTTGCATATCAATACCACTGCTTGATGAGAACCGCGCAAATGTTGACTATGCGCGAAGGTTAATGTGAATAGTTGACTATGCGCGATGTGACTACAGTCAAAAGTTGACTGTAGTCGATTTAACTCCACCAAAGATCGACTATGTAAGATATTGTCGGGAGAAACGTTGACTATACGCGATGAAATGCCCCTAAAAGCCATCTCAATAGCGACTTGCAGAATATTGACGCCAGCAAAAATCCACCAGCGTCAACGAATGTCGCCTATAGTCAACTTCTCGCTATCGCATATAGTCAATATTATGGATTGCGCTTATGGATCTGGAAGCCGATTTTCCTGCCGTTTTTTATCTCTGAAAATTTAAGATACTCAATAGCTTCCAAATCTTTCATGGCTTTTCTGATAACGCTATTTTGCACGCTAACGGATGATTTGAGATTAAGCCTCGCTCTAAGGCGCTCAATGCTGACAGGTGCCGGGTTGGCGGGTAGAGCCTCAAAGAATGTATACAGTACCTTGGCCGTCTCTTTGCGCCCTAGTTTATCCAGCATCTTCAGCTTCAGGATTCGCTTATAGTCAACATAGTAAAGTTCAGATAGCTGTTTCTGCGGCTGGATCTCGATAACATCAAGCTCGGTATTCAGGCTGCTATATGCCAACAAGTTGACGTTAATGTTATTGAGATGACCTTTTGCCGCCGGGAAGCGGAATTTGACAACTGTCTGCTGAATGCGTGTCAGAGAGTCATCAATACTTTTACGGAACGCCTTTGAAAGGCGCTTACGTGGATAGCCGCATCGATCGGCAAACTCGGAGAATGGCAGGGTGATTATGCCGTCATCATCAGGTGCGTAGTCAAACAACGCGGAGGTTATGCCCACCCACACCTTAAAATCAGTATCCATATCCAGGCGTGGACCATGAATTTCAATTCCCTCATAGCCTTCCTGCTCAACAATTTTGAGGCTTGATAGTTCTTCAGTTGCGTTCGTTGTGTTTGTTGTAACTGACGATCCGCGACGTAGCGCCACATTGGTAGATTTTAAGGTTGGCACAAACACACCTAAGCGCAACAAAGCGATGGGTTGTATAGTGCTGTTGTTATTGGGCTTCAGGCTGTGGATTTCTCCTGTATTTCCTGCAACTTCTTCAACGCTAAGGAAGCCTTTACTTTCTTCCGGCATCACGGTTTCTCCATGTGTGGCGCGGCCTGACGTCAATTTGGATGGCTGTTATCAACAGCTGTGAATATTCAGACTCTAAAATCGCTTACAGTCAATGTTTCTGTCGCGTATAGTCAACAATAAATCGCGTGCAGTCAACAATAAATCGTGCACAGTCAACATAAAATCGCGTATAGTCAATGTTGATCCCATTTCAGGCCAGTAATGACGCGGCTTACAGCGATCCGGGATCTTCTTTGGATCTTCCTAGGTTCTCTTTAGGATCTGTTTATTGGATCTATGCTGTGGATAAGTTGAATAAACCGGCCAACAAAGCCGGTTGGAAGGAAGTCATATTATTCTACGCTTTCGGTGATGCTGCCAACTTACTGATTTAGTGTATGATGGTGTTTTTGAGGTGCTCCAGTGGCTTCTGTTTCTATCAGCTGTCCCTCCTGTTCAGCTACTGACGGGGTGGTGCGTAACGGCAAAAGCACTGCCGGACATCAGCGCTATCTCTGCTCTCACTGCCGTAAAACATGGCAACTGCAGTTCACTTACACCGCTTCTCAACCCGGTACGCACCAGAAAATCATTGATATGGCCATGAATGGCGTTGGATGCCGGGCAACCGCCCGCATTATGGGCGTTGGCCTCAACACGATTTTCCGCCATTTAAAAAACTCAGGCCGCAGTCGGTAACCTCGCGCATACAGCCGGGCAGTGACGTCATCGTCTGCGCGGAAATGGACGAACAGTGGGGATACGTCGGGGCTAAATCGCGCCAGCGCTGGCTGTTTTACGCGTATGACAGGCTCCGGAAGACGGTTGTTGCGCACGTATTCGGTGAACGCACTATGGCGACGCTGGGGCGTCTTATGAGCCTGCTGTCACCCTTTGACGTGGTGATATGGATGACGGATGGCTGGCCGCTGTATGAATCCCGCCTGAAGGGAAAGCTGCACGTAATCAGCAAGCGATATACGCAGCGAATTGAGCGGCATAACCTGAATCTGAGGCAGCACCTGGCACGGCTGGGACGGAAGTCGCTGTCGTTCTCAAAATCGGTGGAGCTGCATGACAAAGTCATCGGGCATTATCTGAACATAAAACACTATCAATAAGTTGGAGTCATTACCCTGCTCCCTTAAGAATTTTCTCTCTCATGAACCCTGCCTTCATTATCTTTCCTCATGTTGACTTTGAGCAGTTGCTCATGTAAATAGACCCGCTTTAGTTCCATACACTTTTTGAGATCCCGGGCTGGTAATGTTGTTGACGATATTCCTCCGGTGTCAGGTTGTTCAGTGATTCATGAGGGCGTTCACAGTTATATTCTAACAGCCATTGTTCCGTGATTTCACGCACTTCATTCAGCGTTCTGAACAGATAAAAATCGAGTATTTCTGTGCGATATGTTCTGTTAAAGCGTTCAATGAATGCGTTCTGTGTCGGTTTACCCGGTTGGATAAATTCCAGTTGTACTGTATGTTTCTCTGCCCATTCAGCCAGTGCCAGCGAGATAAATTCCGGACCATTATCCATGCGAAGCATTACGGGATATCCCCGGTTTGCTGCGATCCTGTCGAGGACACGAACCACTCGCTGAGCTGGTAAATTAAGGTCTATTTCGATAGACAACGCCTCGCGATTAAAGTCATCAACGATGTTGTCAGCGCCAGTGATATAAGACGGTAATTCACCATTTGGATTGTCCGCTCCACCCAACATGTTGTTTCCTTAAGGTTCTCACACCAGAAAGGACATCAACATGCTGAGCAGAGAGGACTTTTACATGATAAAGCAAATGCGCCAGCAGGGCGCGTACATTGTCGATATTGCGGCTCAGATTGGTTGCTCTGAACGGACGGTCAGACGCTACCTCAAATACCCTGAACCGCCAGCCAGAAAGACCCGCCACAAAATGGTTAAGCTGAAACCGTTTATGGATTACATCGACATGCGCCTGGCAGAGAATGTCTGGAATAGCGAGGTTATCTTCGCGGAGATTAAGGCAATGGGCTATACGGGCGGACGTTCCATGCTGCGTTACTACATCCAGCCCAAACGTAAAATGCGTCCGTCAAAAAGAACAGTTCGCTTCGAAACTCAGCCTGGATACCAGCTCCAGCACGACTGGGGCGAAGTTGAGGTGGAGGTTGCCGGGCAACGGTGCAAAGTTAACTTTGCGGTTAATACGCTGGGGTTCTCCCGCCGCTTCCATGTCTTCGCCGCACCAAAACAGGATGCTGAGCATACCTACGAATCACTGGTTCACGCCTTCCGCTACTTCGGTGGTTGTGTGAAAACGGTGCTGGTTGATAACCAGAAGGCTGCGGTGCTGAAGAATAACAACGGGAAAGTCGTGTTCAACTCCGGATTCCTGTTGCTGGCCGACCACTATAACTTCCTGCCACGGGCATGCCGTCCACGCAGGGCCAGAACAAAAGGTAAGGTTGAGCGGATGGTGAAATACCTCAAGGAGAACTTCTTCGTCCGGTACCGCAGGTTCGACAGCTTCACTCATGTCAATCAACAACTGGAGCAATGGATAGCCGATGTGGCTGACAAACGGGAACTTCACCAGTTCAAAGAAACTCCGGAACAGCGCTTCGCGCTGGAGCAGGAACATCTGCAGCCGTTACCGGATACGGACTTCGATACCAGTTACTTCGACATCCGCCATGTGTCCTGGGACAGCTATATCGAGGTTGGCGGTAATCGTTACAGCGTTCCCGAAGCGCTGTGTGGTCAGCCGGTATCGATACGAATATCGCTGGATGACGAGTTGCGGATCTACAGTAATGAGAAACTGGTGGCCTCACATCGCCTCTGTTCGGCATCGTCTGGCTGGCAGACAGTGCCGGAGCATCACGCCCCGCTCTGGCAGCAGGTCAGTCAGGTGGAACATCGGCCACTGAGTGCCTATGAGGAGCTGTTGTGATGCATGAGCTGGAAGTCCTGCTGAGTCGCCTGAAAATGGAGCATCTGAGTTATCACGTTGAAAGCCTGCTGGAACAGGCAGCTAAAAAAGAGCTGAACTACCGGGAGTTCCTGTGCATGGCGCTACAGCAGGAATGGAACGGCAGGCATCAGCGCGGTATGGAGTCCAGGCTGAAGCAGGCTCGTCTGCCGTGGGTCAAAACGCTGGAGGGCTTTGTTGAATAAATCAGATTTCGGGTAAGTCTCCCCCGTAGCGGGTTGTGTTTTCAGGCAATACGCACGCTTTCAGGCATACCTGCTTTCGTCATTTTGTTCAGCGCTCGTACCAGGGCCATAGCCTCCGCAACCTGACCATCGTAGTCACGCAGCGTCAGTGAACCCCCGAACAGCTGTTTTACCCGGTACATCGCCGTTTCCGCTATCGAGCGACGGTTGTAATCTGTTGTCCATTTCCACCGCGCATTACTCCCGGTCATTCGCTGATTAGCCACTGCACGGTTACGGTCTGCATATTCACCGGGCCAGTAACCCGCACCTTTTCGGGGAGGGATAAGCGCGCTGATTTTCTTACGCCGCAGTTCATCGTGACAGAGCCGGGTGTCGTAAGCGCCGTCTGCCGATGCTGCCCTGATTTTTCTGTGAGTCTGCCGGATAAGACCCGGGAAGGCTTCTGAGTCCGTCACATTGTTCAGCGACAGGTCAGCGCAGATGATTTCATGTGTTTTACTGTCAACGGCGAGATGCAGCTTACGCCAGATACGGCGGCGTTCCTGGCCATGCTTTTTGACTTTCCACTCGCCTTCACCGAAGACCTTCAGCCCGGTGGAATCAATTACCAGGTGTGCGATTTCACCCCGGGTGGGCGTTTTGAAACTGACGTTAACCGACTTTGCCCGCCTGCTGACACAGCTGTAATCCGGGCAGCGTAGCGGAACGTTCATCAGAGAAAAAATGGAATCAATAAAGCCCTGCGCAGCGCGCAGGGTCAGCCTGAATACGCGTTTAATGACCAGCACAGTCGTGATGGCAAGGTCAGAATAGCGCTGAGGTCTGCCTCGTGAAGAAGGTGTTGCTGACTCATACCAGGCCTGAATAGCTTCATCATCCAGCCAGAAAGTTATGGAGCCACGGTTGATGAGGGCTTTATTGTAGGTGGGCCAGTTGGTGATTTTGAACTTTTGCTTTGCCACGGAACGGTCTGCGTTGTCGGGAAGATACGTGATCTGATCCTTCAACTCAGCAAAAGTTCGATTTATTCAACAAAGCCAAAGGCATCCTCCCGGATGTCACCATCACTTATTGCGAGCATCATAGAAATAGAGTGCAGTTTATCTCTATAAAGAGAAAGAATAGACTGCTCATTAAAGGTTTGTATCCCCGCAGGTCGGGTTGGGTATTCAATGAATTTCAGGACTTCAAGATTCGGGTGATCTGGCACAGTGTATTTTTGATCCCCTACAATCTGAGCAAATGGCGAAAGACTCGAAGGGTCCTGCTTTATTAACTCAACTACATCATTCTCCCGTCTGGAGAAGATGCCTAAAACTCGTTGCATACTTAAGAAGATCGCCCTGAAATTCATCAAATAATCCTTAGCGGCGTTTACCAGACAGTTCCGCAGCAATATAAGCCTGCACGCTTTTGTACTGTTTTACCTTTTCGATAAACTCATCGGGACTGTAAGCACCTTTTACACGACGGGATACGTTAAGTGTTTTCTTAACCCGTTCGATATACATGTTGAGACTTCGAATAATATTGTGCGCCATTACGTTGTAATCGCTAACCGGTAATTGACCCAGAGAGTTGAATTTGTACATCTGGGTCAGAAGGTTGTTCATTTCAAAGATGTGCTTATAAAAACGCATTGTATTTTGATTGTTGAAGTTTAACTGGACCGATTCAAATCGGAACGGAGAAAACTCAGTTGATGAGAAGAATGGATCACTTTCATCAACGTGAATAGTGGCGATATGGTGTTCCAGATTCTCCTTCATTAAATTATTTTCGTCGTGCAATTCATTAAACCAGTCCTGAATTGCCTGCACCAATTCGGGGTGCCGGTAATGACTCCAACTTACTGATAGTGTTTTATGTTCAGATAATGCCCGATGACTTTGTCATGCAGCTCCACCGATTTTGAGAACGACAGCGACTTCCGTCCCAGCCGTGCCAGGTGCTGCCTCAGATTCAGGTTATGCCGCTCAATTCGCTGCGTATATCGCTTGCTGATTACGTGCAGCTTTCCCTTCAGGCGGGATTCATACAGCGGCCAGCCATCCGTCATCCATATCACCACGTCAAAGGGTGACAGCAGGCTCATAAGACGCCCCAGCGTCGCCATAGTGCGTTCACCGAATACGTGCGCAACAACCGTCTTCCGGAGCCTGTCATACGCGTAAAACAGCCAGCGCTGGCGCGATTTAGCCCCGACATAGCCCCACTGTTCGTCCATTTCCGCGCAGACGATGACGTCACTGCCCGGCTGTATGCGCGAGGTTACCGACTGCGGCCTGAGTTTTTTAAATGGCGGAAAATCGTGTTGAGGCCAACGCCCATAATGCGGGCGGTTGCCCGGCATCCAACGCCATTCATGGCCATATCAATGATTTTCTGGTGCGTACCGGGTTGAGAAGCGGTGTAAGTGAACTGCAGTTGCCATGTTTTACGGCAGTGAGAGCAGAGATAGCGCTGATGTCCGGCGGTGCTTTTGCCGTTACGCACCACCCCGTCAGTAGCTGAACAGGAGGGACAGCTGATAGAAACAGAAGCCACTGGAGAACCTCAAAAACACCATCATACACTAAATCAGTAAGTTGGCAGCATCACCATGTTGTGGTACCATTTAAAACTATAAAGCTACTATAAGGTCAATAGAGTAAAGAATCCGTTGGGGAGGAGGCTGATGCGCATTGGTCAGTTGGCGCAGTTGGTAGGGGTCGAAACACAGACGATCCGCTTCTATGAACAGCAGGGCTTGTTGCCGCCGCCTGATCGGCAGGACAACGGTTACCGTGTCTATACCGAGAAGCATGGTGAGGGGCTGGCCTTCATCCGTCGCTGCAGAATCCTGGGCCTGTCACTGGCTGAGATTCACGAACTACAGAGCTATCAGGACGCCCCTCATCAGCCTTGTACCGCCGTCAACGCCTTGCTCGATGATCACATCTCTCATGTGCGGTCGCAGATAACCGCTCTGCAAGCGCTTGAGAAACAACTCGTTTCACTGAGAGCGAGTTGCAACGATGACCGGGAAGTTGAGGCGTGTGGGGTTCTTGCTGGAATTAGCGAAGGAAACATGCACCAGCAGTAGGTGAAGCATCAACCAGATAATCCGATGAGATGCCGGTCTGTCTCACTCTCATGCAAAGGTAAGATCAACCATTTAATCCGCTTACCCCTATAATATAGCTCTAGATAATAGCAGAAAGAATAATATCAGACCGGCGGCAAGCAGATATGCCGATAGCGATAAGCTTGAAAGACTGATTTACGTTTTCAGAAATTAACCATGTAAGCAAATGCCTGACACCAAGAAATATCTTTCATGACAGATAAAAACAGGAAACAGCATAATGAAGTCATTGATATATTTTGGAATGCTCATTTTTTTTATGATGAAATCCATCGCAGTTATCAGTGCAGAACCGGTAAACGAGCCAACAAAGCATCTGATTTCTATTGGTGTTTTTGCCGATCGGGGAATGACTGAAGCCAGAGAAAGATGGCAACCAACAATCAATTGGTTAAAACAAGAAATACCAGAGTATGATTTCCGGTTAATTCCGCTGCCTTTATCTCAGTTACAGCACGAAATTAGTCAACAAAATCTGCAATTTATCATTGTTAATCCATCAGAAAGTATCCGTATCGGTAGGGTTCACTCTTTATCCTGGATGGCGACATTAATCAGCCCAATGCAGGGCGGAACAACTACCGCAACAGGTTCGGCTATGTGGGTCAAAGAAAATAGCCCGTTTACCGATCTATTACAGTTATCCGGTAAGCCCATCGGTACCGCTCATCGTCAGGCATTCGGTGGTTTTATGGCAATGGAAAGAGAGTTGCACCAAATGGGTGTCAGCAATCGTTATTTCTCTCATGTACAGGAAATCGGTTATCCTCATGAATCCGTTGTTCAGGCTTTATTAGCCGGGAAAATTCAGGCCGCTATTTTGCCGGTCTGCCTCGTTGAATCAATGATAGAAAAACACCAGTTGGAAGAAAAAGCACTCCGGGCATTAAACAATATCGCGCCCGACTCCTTTGGCTGTCAGGTTTCTACTCGTCTTTATCCTAACTGGAGTTTTGCCATGACCGACGCGGCAGACAGAACGTTGGGACGAAAGATTCTCACCGCATTATTAGCGGTTCCTAGCCAATCCGAAGTCGCAAAAGCTGCACAATCTCTGGGATGGACAGTTCCTGAAAGTCAGGCGGAACTGGATCGATTGTTTAAAGATTTAGGAATACATCCTCTGGAACAGCCCTGGTGGATTAAATTATGGGAGTGGATTAAGAGCCGTTACTACCTGCTGATCGTCATCGGTATCGCCTTAATTATTTTGCCGCTTCAATACATTTTCCTGACGATGAAATATCGTAAAAGTACCCTTTCGCTACAGCAAGCGTTAGAGAATCTGCAATATGCTCAACGTCGGGCATTGGTCAATAAACTGGGCTCAAGTTTAGCGCATGAGTTAAGTCAGCCGCTGTCCGCGATTCATCTGTATGCTGAAGGTGAACTATCGCGCCGAAAACGCGGTGACCACTCCACGGATATTGATGTGTTACTGGATAAAATTCGCCATCAGGTTATCCGAATTAATCAAGTTGTCGATCGTTTCCGTCAATTACTCAGAAAGCAGGCTATACAAAAAACGCCTCAGGATCTGGCAATTATTCTGCAGCAGGCAATAAAACTTGTTGAGATCTATGCAAAATCAAAACAAGTAGAGCTAATTTTACATATCGATAAGCAAAAGATGCTTCTGAAGGCAGATAAAGCAGGAATAGAACAATTAATGGTTAATTTATTTACTAATGCAATTGATGCTTCCGCTCAGGCCGGTGCTTGCAGCGTATCGATCAATCTGTTACATACAGAAAACAAGGCACATTTAACCGTCAGAGATCGCGGAGCAGGTTTACAACTGCCACTGGAAGAACTTATGACGCCATTTGTCACAACAAAAGCGGACGGAATAGGCCTTGGTTTAGTTATCTGTAAAGAAATTGCCGAGTCACATCGCAGTACATTTTTACTACAAAACCATCCTGACGGCGGATGCGAAGCATCTGTTATCTTCACTCTCTACCACAACCATAAATAACGGAGTTCAGCATGTCAGAAATACAGCGTTTATACATTGTTGATGATGATGAATCCGTTCTGGATTCCCTTGAATTTGTTCTGCAAGGTGAAGGATATCAAACTCAGTGCTTCTCCTCCGCCGAAGCTTTTTTACAGTGGAGTGAACGGCATATTGAGTGCCTGACGGACACCGGTTGCTTAATTCTGGATTGCCGCATGCCGGGAATGGGTGGTCAAACGCTGCAAACATTGCTTAGCCAAACCAGAAGCACTTTAGGTATCGTTTTTCTGACCGGATACGGCGATGTTCCGATGGCCGTTGATGCCTTGAAACAAGGAGCCGTTGATTTTCTGCAAAAGCCGGTCGATCAAAAACATCTGTTACGTGCCGTGAAAAACGCTTTAATTTGGTCAGCAGCAGAAAAAGCGCGCCAAACGTACATCAGCCGTTATGAGCAATTAACCGGTCGTGAACGCAATATCTTAACTTTGTTGGCCGATGGAAAAACAAATCAGCAAATTGCTGAAAATCTTTTTATTTCTGCCCGAACGGTTGAAGTACATCGAGCCAATATGCAAAAACACTTAGGCATGGGTTCTTTGGCTGAAATGGTTCGTCTTTATACGCTGGTTGAACCTTATTTAGGTGAGATTTGCGAGCCGCCGGTCAGAATAAAACGGAAATAGAAGAGAAATAGAATACGGCTATCGGTGATGCTGCCAACTTACTGATTTAGTGTATGATGGTGTTTTTGAGGTGCTCCAGTGGCTTCTGTTTCTATCAGCTGTCCCTCCTGTTCAGCTACTGACGGGGTGGTGCGTAACGGCAAAAGCACTGCCGGACATCAGCGCTATCTCTGCTCTCACTGCCGTAAAACATGGCAACTGCAGTTCACTTACACCGCTTCTCAACCCGGTACGCACCAGAAAATCATTGATATGGCCATGAATGGCGTTGGATGCCGGGCAACCGCCCGCATTATGGGCGTTGGCCTCAACACGATTTTCCGCCATTTAAAAAACTCAGGCCGCAGTCGGTAACCTCGCGCATACAGCCGGGCAGTGACGTCATCGTCTGCGCGGAAATGGACGAACAGTGGGGATACGTCGGGGCTAAATCGCGCCAGCGCTGGCTGTTTTACGCGTATGACAGGCTCCGGAAGACGGTTGTTGCGCACGTATTCGGTGAACGCACTATGGCGACGCTGGGGCGTCTTATGAGCCTGCTGTCACCCTTTGACGTGGTGATATGGATGACGGATGGCTGGCCGCTGTATGAATCCCGCCTGAAGGGAAAGCTGCACGTAATCAGCAAGCGATATACGCAGCGAATTGAGCGGTATAACCTGAATCTGAGGCAGCACCTGGCACGGCTGGGACGGAAGTCGCTGTCGTTCTCAAAATCGGTGGAGCTGCATGACAAAGTCATCGGGCATTATCTGAACATAAAACACTATCAATAAGTTGGAGTCATTACCCGGGAAGTGTAATATCAGCAAAGCGGAAAGCCGCGCGGCTACCGGCGGTTTTTTGTGTGGTTCCCAAACAGCAAAAAGCGGCGTCAACGGGTTCAGTCAGCGTATCAAGCAGAATTTGAACATCACTGCCCGTTGGGTTAATCACTTTGTTACCCGCATTTGACAGCGGGTGGCGCGTCGGAGCGTAAATGCGTTCAATGCGCGGATCGGATTGCAGCATAGCGAGTAAATGACTGCCGATTAATCCGGTTGCGCCTAATAATAAAACGTTTGCAGGCATCTCTGCTCTCCTCAAGTGATTAAGCCCGTTACGCTCAACCTGAAAAAACGCCCCTAAATTAAGGGGCGTTAATGTGTGTATTGATAAAACATCCGTTAATAAGAATAGATCAGAATTATTTGGCGATCTTCTTATATTTGATACGATGAGGTTCAAGCGCTTCTGCACCCAGCGTACGCTTTTTCCAGTCTTCGTATTCAGTAAAGTTACCTTCAAAGAATTCCACTTTACCTTCATCGCCGTAATCAAGGATGTGCGTAGCGATACGATCAAGGAACCAGCGGTCATGGGAAATGACCATGGCGCAGCCCGGGAACTCTAACAGGGCGTTTTCGAGCGCACGCAGCGTTTCGATATCCAGATCGTTAGTCGGTTCGTCGAGAAGCAGCATATTTCCGCCAACTTGTAGCAGTTTAGCTAAATGTAAGCGACCGCGTTCGCCGCCGGAAAGCTCGCCAACGCGTTTGCCCTGATCGGTGCCTTTGAAGTTGAAGCGACCGACATAAGCGCGGCTTGGCAGTTCAAAGTTACCAATGCGCATAATATCCAGACCGCCGGAAACTTCTTCCCAAACCGTTTTGCTATTGTCCATACTGTCACGGAACTGATCAACGGAGGCGATTTTTACGGTATCACCTAAAGTGATTGTGCCGCTGTCAGGCTGCTCCTGACCGGAAATCATGCGAAACAGCGTTGATTTACCAGCGCCGTTCGGGCCGATAATACCGACAATGGCACCTTTTGGAATCGCGAATGATAAATCTTCTATTAGCAGACGATCGCCATAAGATTTTTTCAGATTCTGAACTTCCAGCACTTTATCGCCTAAACGAGGGCCGGGCGGAATGAACAGCTCGCTGGTTTCATTGCGTTTTTGATATTCAACGCTATTGAGCTCATCAAAGCGGGCAAGACGCGCTTTACTCTTAGCTTGACGGCCTTTTGGATTCTGGCGAACCCACTCAAGTTCTTTCTCAATAGATTTGCGGCGAGCGGCTTCGGAAGAGGCTTCTTGCTCCAGACGCTTATCTTTTTGCTCCAGCCATGAAGAATAGTTACCTTCCCATGGAATACCTTCACCGCGGTCAAGTTCCAGAATCCAGCCTGCGACGTTATCAAGGAAGTAACGGTCGTGGGTAATGGCTACAACGGTGCCTTCATAGTCATGCAGGAAGCGTTCCAGCCAGGCAACGGACTCTGCGTCCAAGTGGTTGGTTGGTTCGTCGAGCAGTAACATGTCCGGTTTTTCCAGCAGTAGGCGACAAAGTGCAACGCGACGGCGTTCACCACCGGATAAATGCTCAATTTTGGCGTCCCACGGCGGAAGGCGCAATGCATCAGCAGCACGCTCCAACTGGTTATCCAGATTATGTCCATCGTGAGATTGAATGATCGCTTCCATTTCGCCTTGCTGTTTAGCCAGCTTATCGAAGTCTGCATCCGGTTCTGCGTATGCCGCATAAATTTCGTCTAAACGCGTTAAGGCATTTTTGACTTCACTGACGGCTTCTTCAACTGCTTCTCTTACGGTTTGCTCAGGATTCAGCTTAGGTTCTTGCGGCAAATAACCAATTTTAATGCCCGGCTGCGGACGCGCTTCACCTTCGATATCGGTGTCGATACCAGCCATAATGCGTAATAGCGTGGATTTACCTGCGCCGTTTAAACCAAGCACACCAATTTTGGCGCCGGGGAAGAAGCTGAGAGAGATATTTTTTAGAATATGTCGCTTCGGAGGAACAACTTTTCCGACACGATGCATAGTATAGACGTATTGTGCCACAGTATTAGGAGCCTCTTAATTACGGGGTTTCTTAATGGCGCCGATTAGAGCATGGAGGGGAAGACTTTGCCATGGTGATCGGCATATTTTCCTCAACCTGATAAAACCGTGAGTTGAGACTTTTGAACGCCGGCACACGAATGGCAACCTCATGGCCCCCATTAGATAAAATCCGTTTGTAAAAGTTTAAGATCAATAATATAGCGTGCGGGGCCGCGGGGTAATCTGCCATTGATGTTGCTGATCTTTTAATATCCGTTTAGTGACTTTTCCTAATAATGCATATAGAGGCGTTTCAGCATGGGCGGTGAGCAATTCGCAAAAACGGCCACTCCATGGCAATAAATGATCGCGTAAAAATTCGCGTATTGTGCGCTCGGTGGTTTCTTCCGGATAATCTCCCCATTGTTTTAATAGCAAGGCGAGTACTGATAAACATAATCCAATGTGGTCAGAAATTTGCTGTTCATCGGTACAAAGTATAATGCGGTGGGATTTCAAAAAAGCGGTTAATGCATGAGTTGAGCGCTGTAATAGCAGGTTCTCTTCCGTCAGATAAACCGATCCCCATGGAACGGCTTTTGGCATCCCAATGCCAACGAATAAGGCTAAATGGTCAGCCTGCAAACGCTCGAGAGCATCTTGATTTTGTAAAAAGGTGTTTGTCTCGTGAATATCCATGTCCCATTTACTGTGCCAAAGATTAAGAATATCGCTGTTTAACATATTGTTGATTAGTGCCTTTTGTGGTTCAAAGCAAAAGAAATGATACAAAAGGGATAAGCTGACCAGTGACAATTCACGCTCAGTAATAGCTTCAGTTTCTATACGATGGCTCATTTTATTCACCTATAAAAAGAGATAGATTTCCGGCTAAAACGAAATCAATGAGTTAGCCTCCATTGAGAGGCTAACGTTGAATTTAAATCGGTTTGACTTCGACCAGATTGGTTCCTTGAGGGTTGGCTTTCGCTAAGGCCGTCGGCTTTAAACGAGTGAGGGTATTAATGCATCGACCGATATCAATGCCTTTCTCATCCGGCTGATACCATGCACCTTCGCCCATCGCTACAACGCCGGGCATTATTCTTGGCGTAATGCGTATTGGAATTTGAATCGTTCCGCGTGCGTTATAAACATGCACCATCTGCCCTTGAGCAAGATGACGAGCCTTTGCATCAATAGGATTAATCATTAAAACATCGTCAATGACTTCCCGCAGCCACGGAACGTTATGAAACGTTGAGTGTGGGCGTCCTTTTGATTTAAATCCAATGAGTTGTAAAGGATATTGCTCTCTTAATGCCTCATCGGCATAGCTCTCCCACGTCGGCGTATATTGCGGCAATGGCGTAATCGTATCTCCCGCCGGCAGCGTCCATGTTTCCGCAAGTTTGGCTAGTTTATGGCTGTAAATCTGAATTTTACCTGATTCTGTTTTCAGTGGATTGAGGGCCGGATTTTCCCGAAACGCTTTTAACGTATATCGCGGTGCGAGAGGATCAAACGGAAGACGAACGGTTTTTTCTCGTTCTAAAATCTCGATAGGCGGAAAATTCGTGTGTTTTAAACGGCTTTGGTTATACAGATAGCGTTGCCAGTCATCCCAACTGCGCCCTTCAGTAAATTTTTCGCGGAGACCAAATTTGTCGGCAAGATCGGCAAAGACATCGTAAGGATGGCGGCACTCGTACATAGGATCAATGACATGTTCAGTCATAGTCAAATGCGTTGAGAAGGCCACAATACGAGAGTTTTCCAGCCAAGTAATATCCGGTAGTAAAATATCCGCAAATTTAGCGCTGGCTGTCATGTGATTATCCATCACGAAAATAAACTCTAACTTGCTTTCATCGGCCAATATTTTGGCCGTTGCATTGCAGTCAGAGTGCTGATTTAACAGCCAGTTGCCTTGATACATAAAGACGCATTTTACGTCGGTATCTAATTTAGGTGCGCCTTTGATCCCATCGGTTAATGCCGTCATTTCATGGCCACGTTCTACGGCTTCCAGCCATTTAAAGCAGGGAACTTTTGCCGAAACCGGGTTTTTTCCGGTTGGCATTGTCATGACATCTGTTGTGTGGAACAAAAAGTCTGATGCGCCGTTATTCGTACCGGGCAAGCCGATTTTACCCAGCAAAATTGGCAGCATAAATATTGCTCTGGCCGTTTGTTCTCCGGCAGCCTGACGCTGGGGGCCCCAACCTTGAGCAATATAGGGCGCTTTCGCGTGGCCAAGTTCACGTGCTAACTGATAAATTTGTTCTTCCGGAATGCCGCAGATTGCGCTGGCGTATTTTGGCGTTTTTGCGATACCGTCGATGCCTTCACCCAAAATATAAGCTTTGTATCCCAAACGCTTATCTAACGGAGGAATATTTTTTTCGCTATCACCCGGTTCTTCGTCATAACCGTAACAATGTGTTTTCAGAAAGTCGTCATCGGTAAAACCTTCCGTTATCAGTACCCACGCAATTGCTTCAACTAATGCTGCATCACTTCCCGGGCGAATAGCCAGCCAAAGATCTTCCCGACCACAGGCGGTATCTGTGTATTGAGGATCAATAACGATTGTTCTGGCGGAGTTTTGCTTTTTGTACCATTGATAATGGTAAGTATCGCTGCCACCGCTCATTCGCGTATTGGCCGGATTATTTCCAAAATAAACAATCAGATCTGAACGCGCCATTTCCGTTGGTGCGCTGCCGAACGTATAAGATTTATCGCCGTAAGTATATTGAGAAGCCGTATCAATCTGGTGACTACTGTAATTACCTTCCGGCGATAGGTAGCCGCCGATCATATTCAGAAACCTGGGAACATAGTGATAAGAACCGTCCGGTTTTCCGTAACCGATTCGGCTGAAGATTGCCTGATTACCATATTCACGGATGATATGACTTAGCTTATCGTGCACTTCCGTTAGTGCTTCTTCCCAACTGATGCGCTTAAATTTACCTTCGCCACGTTTGCCGATGCGTTTCATTGGGTATTTTAATCTGTCGGGAGCGAAGGTTCGTTTATGCAAAGATCGGCCGCGTAAACAAGCTCTGACTTGATGGCGACCAAATGTATCATCGCCTTGGTCGTCCGTTTCAATACGTTTTATTTCACCGTTTTCAGTCACGATTTTTAATAAGCAACTGGAATGACAATGTGCCCAGCAATTGTGCCATTTGGCAACTTCACCTACGTGAGTATCAATAACAGCCGCAGCGATAGCATTCATAGAGTGAGTCGATAAATAGGCGCCCATACCGAGAAAAGAGCTCAGTTTTAAAAAGCGCCTGCGGGATAAATCAGAATGGTCGACTGCTTGCGTTATATTTTGTTGTGTAGACATAATAAAATCCTTATATCGCGGCGTTAAGTCCGATTGCCTTAAAGCTGTTGCAGTAAAATAAGTTCATAGAAAAAGACTCTTCCTAAGAGCTCGGCAATAATGACAGCCGTTGTTACAGCGGCTAACTTGCCCGTTATTTGCGTGGATAAATTCATTAAAAGGCAGCAGAGAAATGCGGATGCCAATAACAGGATTCGAATAACTTGAATAGCTTTAAGCCATACAGGAATTGCGCTAACTTCTCCGTTTAGAGCAAACAAATAGCCACAGGAAAACAGGATAAATAGAAAGAGTACCGCGCCCCAAATGGGTTTCATGATGTATATGAACGATGTTGAACTCCCGTTTCTGTTACGAAATGCGTACAACAGAAGGGCGCTTAATAATGAGCCGGACAAAATACCGCTAAATACAAAGTTAATAACGGTCCACGGCGTAGACCAAAGAGAAACTGTTGGTAAAAAATAAACGTTTGCGATGGCAAATAGAACACCGATGGCTGCCAGTGCCGCCAGAACAGCGCACAGGAGCAGTGGCGCTCCTTTTACTTTTTTCAATAGTAAGAAACTGGTGCTTAGGCCAAGCAAACTAAAAATGAGCACCATGACGATCTCGAGGCTCATGGGAGAAAGATGTTTTAGGCCAAAGAGTACGTTTAGGGCTCTTAATGGTTGGCCTAAATGTGTTAACGCGGCGAGCCCCGCCAGTGCTAACAGCGGCCAAAGAGAGAATATTGCCAGTGAAAATTGTTGGCCTGAGGTTTGTAGCTGAGCGGCAGGGATCAGCTTAATTAACCAAAGCAGAATAAAGCTACCGGCAACGGCTTGCATAAGTACGGTAAAGAAGACCAAAGGTAATTCATGCATAGTTATAGCTCCGATTTATTAACAATCGTTCCACGATACTCTGACGTTGGCTTCCCATGAGGATTGGGATTGATCGTGATAGACGGTTGGGTAAACGACGATTGGGGAAGTGGGGCGATATCAGTAATATCACCATATTTTTCTCTTAGTTCGTCGATTGGCCCAAAATCGAGCGCCCGTAACGGACACGATGAAACACACAGCGGTTTTTTATTTTGTTCGATTAATTCATAACAGCCATCACATTTTGTCATGTGTTTCTTCTCGCTGTTATACTGCGGCGCTCCATACGGACAGGCCATTTCGCAGTATCGACAACCGATACAAATTTGCTCATCAACAACAACTAAACCATCCTGTGTACGCTTATGCATAGCGCCGGTAGGGCAAACTTTGGTACAGGCCGGATCGGCGCAGTGATTACAGCTGACGGAGAGGTAATAAGCGAAAACGTCTTGTCGCCAGATATCTTTTCCGGCTTGAGTCCAACTACCTCCGGCGTATTCATATACCCGACGAAAATTGACACCAATAGGCAGTTGATTTTTATCTTTACAGGCAACCTGACAGGTTTTACATCCTGTACATCTACTGCTGTCGATATAGAAGCCATATTGTTTTTGTTTCATAGCTGCCACCAAATTAGAGTGAATGGTTATTACAGTTTGGAGGCATAGTGGTTGATGCTGTGGATTGTTTCTATACGGGATTTCCACATGTAAACGGTTTTGTTGAATAAATAAGATTTCGTGCGAACGACCCTGTAGCTGGCTGGATTTTCAGGCAATACGCACGCTTTCTGGCATCCCAGCCTTTGTCATCCTGTTCAACGCACGCACCATGGCCATAGCTTCCGCTACCTGACCATCGTAGTCACGCAGCGTCAGTGAATCTCCCAACAACTGCTTCATTCTGTACATTGCCGTTTCCGCTATCGAGCGACGGTTATATTCCGTTGTCCATTTCCACCGTGCATTGCTTCCGCTCAGCCGCTGATTAGCAACGGCACGGTTGCGGTCTGCGTACTCACCGGGCCAGTAACCTGCTCCTTTTCGGGGAGGAATAAGCGCGCTGATTTTTTTGCGGCGCAGTTCATCGTGACAGAGCCGGGTATCGTAAGCCCCGTCTGCCGCGGCTGCCCTGATTTTTCTGTGAGTCTGCCGGATAAGGCCCGGGAAGGCTTCTGAGTCCGTGACGTTATTCAGCGACAGGTCTGCACAGACAACTTCATGTGTGTTGCTGTCAACAGCAAGATGCAACTTTCGCCAGATACGACGGCGCTCTTTGCCGTGCTTTCTGACTTTCCATTCGCCTTCACCAAAGACCTTCAGCCCGGTGGAATCAATCACCAGGTGTGCGATTTCACCCCGGGTGGACGTTTTGAAACTGACATTAACCGACTTTGCCCGCTTACTGACACTGGTGTAATCCGGGCAGCGCAACGGAACGTTCATCAGGGCAAAAATGGAATCAATAAAACCCTGCGCAGCCCGCAGGGTCAGCCGGAATACGCGTTTAATCACCAGAACGGTGGTGATGGCGAGATCAGAATAGCGCTGGGGCCTTCCTCGTGATGAAGGCGTTGCCGACTCATACCAGGCCTGAATCGCCTCATCATCCAGCCAGAAAGTGAGGGAGCCACGGTTGATGAGAGCTTTGTTGTAGGTGGACCAGTTGGTGATTCTGAACTTTTGCTTTGCCACGGAATGGTCTGTGTTGTCGGGAGGATGCGTGATCTGATCCTTCAACTCAGCAAAAGTTCGATTTATTCAACAAAGCCGCTTCCCTGATGAGGTGGTGGTGTAAATCACCGAAACCGGGTCAGAGCAAAACGTGGGTTTTATTTGGTATAACCAATCACGGCAAGCTCAGCGGCGAAATACTGTACCGGTTGGTGGGGCAAGGCAAGAAGCTGTTCCGCTGGCGGCTACCCGAAGGTAATCCCTATCTGAGGACGGAGACCAGAAACACGTATACA